>JAKAMV010000012.1 GCA_021812735.1 Chloroflexota bacterium
GGAGTGAAATGACCCTCGACATCGCGAACCTGTCCGAGCGCGACATCGCCAAGACCATCGACCACAGCCTGCTGCGGCCCGAGCTCGACGACCGCCAGATCGAGGAGGGCTGCGCGCTGGCCGCCAAGTACGACGTCGCCTCGGTCTGCTGCCGCCCGGCGGACGTCCGCCGGGCGGTCGGGCTGCTCTCGGGCACCGACGTGGCGGTTGGCGCCACCGTCGGCTTCCCGCACGGCAACCACCGCACGCAGACCAAGGTGGCGGAGGCGCGGCAGGCGCTCGCGGACGGGGCGACCGAGCTCGACATGGTGCTCCAGATCGCCGCGCTCAAGTCCGGCCGCGATGCCGACGTCGAGGCCGACATCGCCGCCGTCGTCGAGGTGGCCCACGCGGCAGGCGCCATCGTCAAGGTGATCTTCGAGAACGCCTACCTGACCGATGCGGAGAAGGTGCGGGCGTGCCGTCTGTCCGAGGCGGCAGGAGCCGATTTCGTCAAGACCAGCACTGGCTTCGCGCCGTCGGGCGCCACCCACGACGATCTGCGACTGATGCGGGCGAACACCTCGTCGCGCGTCCGGATCAAGGCGGCCGGAGGCGTCCGGACGCTCGACGCCCTCCTCGCCGTGATGGAGCTGGGCGTGACGCGCATCGGCGCCACCGCCACCGAGGCGATCATCCTCGAGTTCCGCGCCCGCAAGTCGGGCCTCGCCACGGCCACCACGACGCCCGCGGGCGACGAGGGGGGGTATTGATGCCCGCCCCGGTTCGAATCGGCATGCTCGGCTGCGGGTTCATTGGGGAGTTCCACGCCCTCGGCCTGCGCTACGTCAGGGAGGCGCAGCTCGTTGCCGGCTGCGACGCCGACGCCGCGCGCCGCGAGGCCTACGCCGCCCGCTTCGGCTGCCGCCCCGTCGCCACGCTCGACGAGCTGTGCGCCGATCCCGAGGTGGACCTGGCGGTCGTGTCGCTCCCCAACCACCTCCACCGCGACGCGGTGCTCCGGCTCGCCGCCGCGGGCAAGGGCGTCGCGTGCACCAAACCGCTGGGTCGCAACGCCGCCGAGGCGCGCGCGATGCTGCGCGCGGTCGACGAGGCGGGCGTGTTCAACGCCTACCTCGAGAACGTGATCTTCAATCCCGACCTGCTCCGGATGCGGGCGATGGTCGAGGCTGGGTCGATCGGCCGACTGACCACCGTCCGCGCCCGCGAGGGCCACTCGGGCCCGCACGCCGCCCACTTCTGGAACGCCGAGCTGGCGGGCGGTGGGGCGCTGCTCGACATGGCTTCGCACGGCGCCGAGTACGCCCGCTTCCTGTTCGGCAAGGACGCCGAGGTGGCCGAGGTGTTCGCGTGGGGCGCCACCCTCGTCCACGGGGAGCGGACCACGGGCGAGGACAACGCCATGATGGTCATGCGCCTGGCCGACGGCCGGGCCGCGACGATCGACGTCTCGTGGTCCTCGAGGGGTGGGCTCGAGGGCCGGTTCGAGGCCTACGGCGACGCGGGCCGCCTGGTCACCGACATCAGCGTGGGCTCGCTGAAGGCGTTCGTGGAGCGGCCTGCCGGATACGTCGTGGAGAAGGCGGACGCCGAGACCGGCTGGCTGTTCCCCGTGCCCGACGAAGTCCGCGTCCACGGCCACGACCTGATGATGGCCGACGTCGTGGGCGCCTTCGCCGAGGGCCGGCAGCCCCGGGAGACCTTCCGCGACGGTTTCGCTGTCAACGCCGTGCTCGACGCCGCCTACCGGTCGATGCGCAGCGGGCGCTGGGAGGCCGTGGAGCCCACCCCCATGCCGGCGGTCGTCAGATGACCGCGGCCACGGCTTGGCTCGCGGACGCCGCGGACGTGATCGCGCGCGTGGCCGCTACCCAGGCCGACGGCATCGAGACCGCGAGCGAGTGGTGTGCCGACGCCATCGCCTCGGACGGGCTCGTGCACCTGTTCGGCACGGGCCATTCACGGATCCCGGTGGAGGAGATGTTCCCGCGGTACGGCTCGTACCCCGGGTTCAACCCCATCGTGGAGCTGTCCATGACGTTCCACACGCAGGTGGTGGGCGCCAACGGGCAGCGCCAGGCGATGTTCATCGAGCGGACGCCGGGCCTGGCCGAGGTGATCCTGTCCAACTTCCGGTTTGGCGCTCGAGACGTGATGGTGGTCTTCTCGGCCAGCGGCCTGACCGCGGTCCCGGTCGAGATGGCCCGCGGCGCGAAGTCCCGCGGCCTGCGGGTCGTCGCCGTCACGTCCGTTGCCCAGTCCCTGGCCGGGGAGCCCGAGCCCGCCGCAGGCGCCCGGCTCCTCGAGGTGGCCGACCTCGTCCTCGACGTGTGCAGTCCGGCCGCCGACGCCTCGGTGGCCATCGAGGGGCTGGAGGCTCCCGTCGGCCCCCTGTCCACGGTGGGGGCGGTCGCCATCGTCAACGCTGTCAAGTCCCGGACCGCCGAGCTGCTCGTGCGTCGCGGGGCGATGCCTCCCGTGATCAGCCGCGCGAGCGCGGTCGGCGCCGCACGGTCGCGGGAGCTGTTCGACCAGGCCTATCGAGAGCATGCGCGGCGGCTCGCCCGTGCGATCGACCAGCAGGGAGGTGAGTGACGGCGGAGCGGCGACCACTTGGGGAACCCGATTCACGGCGGACCTGCTCCACGATGGAGTGCCCGGCCGCCGGCAGGAGGAGAGTAGGTTCATGAAGCGATTTGCGAAGGCCCGCGCGCTGGTCGCCTTGATGGCGGTCGCGGTTGTCGTTGGCGCGTGCAGCTCGTCGTCGGCCTCGCCCGCCGCGAGCGCGGCGTCGACGGGCCCGTTCGCGCTCGGCTACTCCAACGGCGGCGGCGTGGGCAACGGCTTCCGCGAGGAGCAGGTGTGCACCGCCAAGGCCGAGGCGGCCGCCCTGGGCACGTCCAAGATCTCCGGGCTGACGGTCATCCACCGCAACACCGACGCCGCGGGGCAGCTGTCCGACCTGCGCGACCTGATCTCCAAGAACGTCAAGGCGATCGTGTTCAACCCGAACGATCCCGACGCGCTGAACCCGGCCCTCGCCGAGGCGCACAAGGCGGGCATCGTGACGGTTTCCGTCGACGCCTACGTGACCGACCCGAACACCTGGAACCTGTACAACAACCAGGTCAAGTACGCATACCTCGGCGCCACATGGCTGTTCAAGCAGATGGGCGGCAAGGGGACCGTCTGGTACACCCGTGGCCTCGCCGGCCACCCGGCCGACTCCGACCGCGACATCGGCTTCAACCAGGCGCTGAAGGAGAACCCGGGCATCACCGTCATCAACCCCGGCGGCACCTTCACTGGCTGGGATCCCAAGACCGCGACCCAGATCACCAACGACTTCATCTCGAGCGGCAAGTACGACTCGATCCAGGGCATCTGGGCGTCGGGCATGGGCGCGCAGATCGTCGACGCGATCAAGGCCGCCAACAAGAAGTTCGTGCCGATCGCCGACGCCGACATCGGTGCGTTCGTCAAGCAGCTGCTCGATCCGACCGACTACCCGGGCCTCGTCGGCGCGGCCGTGACCAACACGGCCTCCGTTGGCGGCGCGGGCGTGAACATGGCCTACAAGCTGCTCAGCGGCCAGACGGTCACGCCGTCCTCGGGCGCTGGACGGCCGAATACGGTTCTGCTCGATCCGCAGATCCTCGACAACACGACGGACCAGGGCAAGGCCGACCTCCAGAAGTGGATCTCGGTCCCGGGCATGGATCCGCTGTGGCCGCTGAGCCTGTCGATCCCGGGTTGGACCACCTACGATCCGAACACGGTCCCGTCGTCCTGCAAGGGCGCGTGACCCCCTGACGATCGACCAGTGCGAGGGGGCGCCGGCACCGCCGGCGCCCCCTCGCGTCCCACCCAACCACGAAACGGGAACCGATGACCCTGATCGCCACCGACCTGTTGCTCAACGCGACCGGCATCGCCAAGACCTACGGGGCTGTCGTCGCGCTGCGGAACGCGTCGCTGGGCGTGCGCCCCGGGGAGGTTCACGCGCTGCTGGGCGCCAACGGCGCCGGCAAGAGCACCCTCGTCAAGATCCTCACCGGTGCCGTCCGGCCGGACGCGGGGAGCATCGCGGTGCGCGGCAGGGCGCGCACCGTCCACTCGCCGGGCGAGGCGCGCCGGGGCGGGCTGGTGTCCGTCTACCAGGAGCCCGCCCTGATCCCGGACCTCGACATCCGGGCGAACCTGCGGCTCACGCAGACGCCCGTCGAGGCGTTCCGCCACTGGGTCAGCGAGCTCGGCCTCGCCGACCTCGACCTGTCGAGCCTGGCGCGGCGCCTGCCGCTTGCCTCGCTCCGGGTCATCGACTTGGCCCGCGCGCTCGCGGACGAGCCGGACGTCCTGATGCTCGACGAGATGACCGCGGCGCTGCCCGCGAACCTCACCGAGCGTGTCCTCGAGGTGGTCGCCGGCCGCAAGGGGGGCGAGCACTCCGTGATCTTCATCTCGCACCGGATGATCGAGATCGCGGCGCTGTGCGATCGGGCGACCGTCCTGCGCGAGGGAGAGACGGTCGGCGTGGTCGACGTCTCGGCGGGCTCCGAGGATCGGATCGTCGAGCTGATGCTCGGGCAGATGGCGGCCGCGATGCCGGCCGTCGCGCGGCGCACCCAGACGGCCAGCTTCGCCGAGGGAACGGCCCCCCGGCTCTCGGTGAAGGGCGTCGGCGACGACCACCGGCTCCACGCCGTGTCCTTCGACGTCCACCCGGGCGAGGTCGTGGGCGTCGTGGCGCTCGAGGGCCAGGGCCAGGACGAGCTGTTCGACATCCTGGCGGGGTCGACTCGACCGGCCACGGGGGAGCTCGTGATCGACGGCAAGCCGGTGACGTTCCGGCATCCCGCCGACGCCATTCGGAACGGCGTGGTCTACGTGCCCGCCGACCGCGCCGAGGCCCTGCTGATGCAGCGGTCGGTGCGCGAGAACATCGCCATGCCGTTCGTCACGCGCATCCCCGACTGGGGGCTGATCAACACGCGGGCCGAGCGGCGGACCGTCGACGATGCGGTCGCCAAACTCCAGATCGACGCCCGCGCCGGCAACGAGGTGAGGCGGCTGTCGGGCGGCAACCAGCAGAAGGTGACCATCGCCCGTTGGGTCGCGCGAGGCGTCCGGACCATGCTCTGCTTCGACCCCACGCGGGGCATCGACATCCGGACCAAGCAGCAGATCTACGTGCTGCTCCGCGACCTCGCGGAGGCTGGCGCCGCCGTGCTCCTCTACACCTCGGAGCTGAAAGAGGTCCAGCTCGTGTGCGATCGCGCGGTCGTCATCTTCGGCGGCCGCATCGTGGGGGAGATCCAGGGCGCGGTGGCCGATGAGCCCACGCTGCTCCGGGCCGCCTACAACCTCGCCTCCGACGCGGCCATCCCGGAGCTGGCGGTCGGGCCGGCCGACGGTCCATCTCACGCGCCGCCGCCCCCTGGCACGGAGGACGGTCGGTGAGCGCCGCGGCTGTGTCGGCCGGCACCCGCAACTCCGGAATGGCGGCGGCCCTCCGCGGTGCGCTGCGCAAGAACACCTGGACGGTCGGCCTCCTCGGGCTGCTGACCGGGCTCCTCGTGTTCGCGAAGCTCGTCCAGCCCACGTACGGCGCGATCTCGATCCAGGGGCTGGGCACCTCGGTCATGCCGCTCGCGATCGCCGCAGTGGCGCAGACCGTCGTCGTGATCGCCGGTGGGATCGACCTCTCGATCGGATCGATGATGGCGCTCACCAGCGTCGTCGCCGCCACCGCCATGTACAAACAGCCCGACAGCGTCTCGATCGCTGTCGTCATCGGCGTGCTCGCCCTCGGCCTCGCCCTCGGCGCGGTGAACGGGTTCCTGGTCGTGACCACCAAGGTCCCGGACATCGTCGTCACCCTGGCAATGTCGTTCGTCTGGGCCGGCTTCGCGCTGATCGTCCGGCCCGCGCCTGGCGGGGGCGCCGCGCAGTGGCTCATGGACCTCGCCGTCGGCCCGTTCCTGGTCGAGTGGATCCCACAGGCGACGGTCGCCATGCTGATCGTCGTGGCAGTCGTCTGGATCCCGCTTCGGCGGTCGCGCCTCGGCCTGTCGTTCTATGCCGTGGGAAGCAACAGCCTCGCGGCGTTCCGGAGCGGCGTGCCCGTCGGCCGCACCAAGTGGGCCTCCTATGTCGTGGGCGGGCTGTTCGCCGCACTGGGTGGCCTGGCGCTCACGGCGAGCACCGGGATCGGCACACCGGTCCCCGGGCCGTACACCCTTGAAGCGGTGGCCGCGGTGGTCCTTGGCGGGGTGAGCCTCGCGGGCGGCCGTGGCGGAGTCGTGGGGCCGATCATCGCGGTGGTCGTGCTCCAGCTCGTCCGCACCGACATGACGTTCATGAGCATCGACACCAACCTCGCCATCGTCGCACAGGGCGTGATCCTGATCGGCGTGGTGATGCTCGGCAGCCTGCTCGAGATCCGGAGGGCCGCCCGATGACCGCCACCCTCGGCCGGCGCCTGCGGACCGCGGCTGGCTGGCGCGCCCTGTTCCGGGACCAGCCGGTCATCCCGCTGCTGGGCCTGCTCGCGGTCCTGGTCGTGGTCATCGAGGTCGTCGATCCGGGCATCGTGAGCGTGGAGTGGGCCGGCGTCATCATCAAGGCGTCGGTTCCGCTCGCGATCCTGGCCGGGTGCCAGACCATCGCCATGCTGACGGGCGGGATCGACCTGTCGGTCGGCGCCGTCGCCTCGATGACGGGCTTCGTGACCGCGACCATGATCCACAGCCCGGGCGGCTGGGTGGAGGGGATCGTCATCTCGCTGGCCGCCGCCGCGCTCGCGGGCCTCGTGACCGGCGTCGGGGTTGGCGTCTTCCGCGTGCACCCGCTGATCATGACCCTGGGCATCAGCTTCGTCGTGCTCGGGCTGGCCAACGTGTGGCAGCTCCAGAACGTCCAGACGGGCTCGGGCGTCCCGCCAGAACTGCGTACGCTCGGATCGGGCGCGCTGTTCGAGATCCTGCCCTACAGCCTGGTCGTGTTCGTCCCGGTGATGCTGCTCATCCTGGTGGGGTTGAAGCGCACCGGCTACGGGCGCCTGCTGTATGCGGTCGGCGACAACCCGGTTGCGGCCCGCCTCTCGGGCGCCCGTTCCTGGCAGGTCCTGATCGTGCTGTACATGATCTCGGCCCTTCTGGCCGGTGTCGCCGGCCTGATCCTCTCGGGCTACGCAAACACGGCCAGCGTGTCCCTCGCGGACAGCTCGGTCCTGCCGTCGATCGCCGCGGCGGTGATCGGCGGAACGTCGATCCTGGGCGGACGCGGCGGCTACAGCGGCTCGATCGTGGGCGCCTTGATCCTGACGGTGCTCTCGGCCCTCCTCATCGTCATGGGGCTGCCCGAGCCGAGCCGCCAGATCGTGTTCGGCGCGATCATCGTGGTCATGGCGGCGGCATACACCCGAGTCACGTCGGAGTCCTGACGATGGCCGCGTCCCGCCACCTCGGCCTCGACCTCGGCGGCACCAACGTCAAGTGGGCCGTCGTCGAGCACGACGGCACGACGTGGGCGGCGATCGCGCGCGACCAGGTGCCGACGCGCTATGCGGCGGAACCGCAGGACGTGCCGGCCGGCATCGTCGCCCAGCTGGGCGAGGTGGCGGTGGCTACCACCGCAGCCTGGGGCCCGCTCGACAGCATCGGGATCGGCGTCCCCGGACTGTACGACCCGGTCACCGGCTGCACGCGGTTCATCGTGAACATGCCGGGCCCGTGGGCCGGGCTGCCGGTCGCGGGGCCAGTGGCCGAGGCGGCTGGCGTGCCCGCGTTCCTGATCAACGACGCGCGCGCGTTCGGTCTGGCGGAGCTGCGGCTCGGCGCCGGCCGAGGGGCGAGCTCCATGGTGGGGCTGACGCTCGGCACCGGCGTGGGCGGGGTGATCGCGATCGGGGGCCAGGTCCACCAAGGCCACGACGGGACGGCAGGCGAGATCGGCCACCAGACCATCGACCCCGACGGGCCGTGGTGCAACTGCGGCAACCGCGGCTGCGTGGAGGCCTACGCGCGGGCGGACCAGATCAGCGCTGCGTGCGGCACCCCGAGCGTGGAGGAGGCGGTCCGGGCGGCTCGTGCGGGCGAGCCCCGGGCGCTGCGAGGTCTCGCCGACGTGGGACGCTACATCGGCATCGGCATCGCCAACATGATCACCGTGATCTCCCCGGACCGGATCGTCTTGGGCGGCGGCGTCGCGGCGGCGGGGGACCTGCTGTTCGGGCCCATCCGAGTCGAGATCGCCCGTCGCGTCACCACGACTTCGGTCGACGCGGTGCAGCTGGTCGCCGCCGAGCTGGGGACGTGGGCGGGCGCGATTGGCGCCGCCGTGCACGGGGCGGAGCGCGCTGCGGAGGGGTGATCGCGGGTCGGCGGGGAGAGTGGGGAGCGGGAGGTCGGGGAGCACCGCCGGCCAGTCGGTCTACCGCCCGGGCGAGTCGGGCAGGACTCATCCGCCGGGCGAGTCGGGCAGGACTCAACCAGCGGCAGAGCCACGCTCGGCACAGCCACCCAAGCCCGCCCTTGGACCACGGCGCCCTCTCGCGGCGCCCTGGGTTGAGTCCCAGGCGACTCGCCCCGCGCGTCACGGCGCGACCGAGCGGTCCGCCCTCGGGGCTACTCGCCCGCGACGACGCCGGCCAGCTCGAGCATCCGTTTCGCGGTGTAGGAGGGGCCCTCCTCTCGCGTCAGCTGGGCCAGGACGTCGATGGGCAGGTTGTCCACGAACGCGCCGTTGGGGTTGAACAGCAGGTGCTGGTCCACCGCCAGCCCGAAGGCGGAGCCCTCCTTGACCGCGTGGTAGAGGTTCCGAGGCGACACCGAATCGCCCACGTTGAGAACTTGGACCCCAGCAGCCCGGAGCTCCTCGAACAAGGTGGTCGCCGGCCGTGTGTGGCACGTGACCACATCGTCGACCTCAAGCTCGGCGAGCGCGAAGTCCCTGTCCCTGAGCACCACCGACCCGTCACGGATCTCGTGGACGGTGGTGGACGTGAGGACCGTCACGGGGAACTTGTACGGCTTCGAGTGGAGGACCTCGGCGTCGCCCTGCGCGAAGCGCTTCCAGGCGACGTACATGTGGATGACCTCGCAGTCGGCGGCGAACTCCCGGTTCTCCGTGACGATCGTCACCTGTCGTCCGATGCCTGCCAGCCAGGCGGCGGTGTCGACCGCGGCGTACGAGTCGCCCCACAGGAGGACCCGCTGGCCCACCTTGCGCATCCTCCGGCCACCCGGGTGGCATTCGCAGGCCGCCTTCGGGCAGGCCATCGTCTCCTCGAACGGGACGACCTTCGACGCGTCGCCGTGGACCGGCGGCACGTAGGACGCGGCGCCCGTGGCGTTGAGGACGACGTCGAAGCCGCGCAGCTCCTCGACCGCGGGCGCGCGGTTGAGCCGCACGTCCACCTTGAGGTCAAGGATCTGGTCCCGGATCCAGTCCAGGTACCAGCGCATCTTCTCCTTGCCCGGCACCAGGCAGACATACTTCATGGCGCCGCCCAGCTCGCCCGACTTCTCGTAGAGCGTGACGTGGTGGCCGCGCTCGGTGGCGATGCGCGCCGCTTCCATGCCCGCCGGGCCGCCGCCGACGACGGCCACCGTGACGGGTCGCTCGGTGCGGGTCATCTCGTCGTAGGCGGGCTGGCCGCAGGCCGCGTTGATGGAGCACGCGATCTCGTGCTTCGCCATCAGCGACTCCTGCCAGCAGCCGCCGAGACAGGAGATGCACTTGCGGATCGCCTTGGTCCTGCCGTACTTGGCCTTGACCGGCCAGTACGGGTCGGCGAGGAGCTGGCGGGCGAGGCCCACGAGGTCCGTCTTGCCCTCGGCGAGGATCTGCTCGCAGTACTCGGGGTCGCGCAGGGAGTGCGACGTGATGACCGGGATCCTGACGACCTTCTTGGTCGCCTCGGCCGCGTACGTCGCCCAGCCCTGCGGGTAGTGCATCGGGTCGAAGCCGGCGCCCGGCGATTCCTGCATCCCCTGCGACAGGTCGAGCGCAGCCACGCCGGCGCGTTCGAGGACGCGCGCGGTCTCGAGCCCCTCCTCCATGCCGCGCCCGCCCTCGCACCACTCCTCGAACGAGTAGCGCACCAGGACGGGGTAGTTCCTGCCGCACTTCTTCTTGATCGAGTCGATGACCGCGAGCGGGAACCGCATCCGGTTCTCGAACGAGCCGCCGAAGCGGTCGGTGCGCATGTTGAGGTACGGGCTCATGAACTCTGAGAGCAGGTACCCGTGCGCGGCGTGGAGCTCGACGGCGTCGAAGCCGGCCTGCTTGACGCGCCAGGCGGCCTCGGAGAACAGTTCCACGAGCTCGAGGATCTCCGGGATCGACGCCTCGCGGATCTCCTTGCCCTTCTCCTCGGCGTTCTCGTAGATGATCTCGTGGCCCGCCGACCAGGGCAGCTTGAGGACGCGGTCCGTGGCGCCGAGGGTGTTGTAGCGCGGGATCGCGCACTGGCGCCCGGGGTGCTGGAGCTGGACCGCGCACCTGGCGCCGTAGCGGTGCATCGAATCGGCGAGGCGGGCGAGGCCCGGGACGTAGTTGTCGCCGTCCGCCACGAGGCACGTCACCGTCGGCCGACCAGTCTTCATGTCGGGCGTGGTGGCGCCCACGATCACGAAGCCCGTGCCGCCCTTGGCGATGTTGGCGTGGTGGTGGATATCACGCTCGCTGACCTCGCCGTCCGCGTGGGACGAGCTGATGTCGGTGGGGACGTGGACGATGCGGTTGGGAAGCGTCAGCGGCCCCAGCTGGAGCGGGCTGAACAGGTGCGGGAAGGACATGCCTGACTCCTGTCGAACCGGCGCGGGTCGATTGCCCCGATCGTCGGCCCGGCCGGCACCGCAGGCAATGCCAGCAGCGGTCGAACCAATGGCAGAAGCGGCTGCCGACGCGGTCCGGTCCTGCCGGATCGATCCAAGTGGCCCTGTCCGTTCCGGCTGCAGACCGCAACCCTCCCCGCATGGCGGTGTACGTCTGGCCGCAGGCCATGGACCCGGACTTCCCGCTGGCCGTGCTCGAGTACGAGGTGCGGGGCGACCGAGACCCCATGCACTGGCACGACCACTTCGAGATCGCGCTGGTCCTCGACGGACGCGGCGTGTTCATGTTCGGCCGCCGGGCGCTGGAGGCGGAGACCGGCGACGTCTTCTTCATCGACAACTCACAGCCCCATGTCGCGCTGGCTGACCGCGGCGGGCCGATGCGACTGCTGCTGGTGCTGTTCCGACCCGAGCTCGTGGCGCCGCCCGGCTCCCGCGAGCTGGAACGCGGCTATCTCGCCCCGTTCCGGTTCGCGGACGGCCGCTCGCCGCGGGTCAGGTCGGGGTCGCCGCTGGCCCGGCAGGTGAGCGGGCTCCTGCGCGGCCTGCACGCGGCATGTGACCGGCAGGACCCGGCCGAGCGCCACGTGATGGACGCCACCCTCCGGCTCGCGCTGGGCCTCGTCAACCGCGATCCCGAGGCGGGCGCATCGCCGGATGCGGTGCGCGCAGCTGCCGACCGTCGGGAGCAGATCCGGCCGGTGCTCGCCTTCGTGGACCGCCACTGCCGCGAGGCCATCACGCTCCAGGACGTGGCTGCGCTGGTGCACGTCAGCCCGTCCCGGGTGCGCCACGTGTTCAAGGACGTGACCGGCGTCAGCTTCAAGGAGTACGTCACGCAGGTGCGCGTGGCGGAGGCCAAGCGCCTCCTGCTCGACACCGAGCTTTCCGTCGCGGACATCGCCCGGACAGTGGCCTACACCAACCTCAACCAGTTCTACAAGGTGTTCTCGAGGTCTTGCGGCCTGTCGCCGGGCGAGTACCGCCGCCACTACGCGCCGCTGGCCGTCGAGGCCGGGCCGGCCGGCACACCGAGCCGCCGCGAGCTCCCGGCGAGCGCCAGCGCGGTGGCGGACGAGGAGGAGGCAAGATGACGACCGCAGCCCCCGGGACCGTGGGCGTCCGGATCAGGGAGGCGGTGGACGCCGACTGGACCCAGGCGGGCCGGATCTGCTACGAGGCGTTCGCGGCGCTGGCCGACCAGCACGGGTTCCCGCACGACTTCCCCACCGTCGAGGCAGCGGCCGAGCCGATTCGCTGGCTGATCAACCACCCGGGGGTCTACGCCGTGGTGGCTGAGCAGGACGGGCACGTGCTGGGCTCCAACTTCCTCGACGAGCGTGGCACGGTCTCTGCGATCGGGCCGATCAGCGTCGATCCCAACGCGCAGGACAACCATGTCGGACGCCTGCTCATGGAGGCCGTGCTCGCCCGGGCTCATGCCCAGCACGCCCCGGGCGTGCGGCTGCTCCAGATCGCCTACCACAACCGCTCGCTCAGCCTCTACGCGAAGCTGGGCATGGAGGTCCGCGGTGCGTTCGCGGCGATGCACGGGACGCCCATCCGCGAGCGCATCCCCGGCTATGACATCCGCCCCGCCACGATCGACGACGAGTACGCCATGAACTCGCTGTGCCTGCGCGTCCACGGGCACGAGCGGGCGGGCGAGGTGCGGGAGGCGATCGACGCGGGGGCCGCCCGCGTGGTGGAGCGCCTGGGTCGGATCAGCGGCTACACCACCAAGGTCAACTACTTCGCCCACTCGGTGGCCGAGACCAACGACGACCTCCGCGCGCTGATCAGCGAGGGCGAGGACTTCGGAACCCCTGGCTTCCTCGTGCCGCTTTCGAACAACGACCTGTTCCGCTGGTGCCTCGACCGCGGCCTCCGCGTGTTCTTCGTGCTCAACATGATGACCCTCGGCCTGTACCAGGAGCCCAAGGGCGCGTACCTGCCGTCAGTGGGGTACTGAGGGCTGTCCGCGGGCGCGCCGCCCGAGGTCCCGGCGCGGGCCGGGTCATCGCCCAGGTGCTCCGGGCCGGGTCATCGCCCAGGTGCTCCGGGCGCCGTAGCGAGCCCGCGGTGCTCCGGGCGCCGCGGATGTTCCTGAATACCGGTGGTGCCGGTGGCATGGCGCCGGCAGGCGCGCCCATGAGCGCGGAGCAGTGCTGGATACCGGCGCGGGCGGTGGTACGGTCCGGATCCGCGCCGACCACCGGCACGGCCGGTATTCAGCAGGGATCGCGGGAGCGGGTGGGTGAGGGCCAGGCTTATCTGGCCGGCGGCTCCTTGGCCGGGTACGTCGTCGCGGTCTCGCGCGTGTACTTGTCCCACAGCGCGCCGGCGTTCTTGGTCTGGATGTACTCCATCATGTACTCCTGGCCGACGTCCACCGGGTAGCGCGACGCGAAGCCCACGCGCTCCATGGTCTCCTCGCGGCTCCAGCCCTTCGCGACCGCGGCCGCAACCGCGGCCTCCCACTCGAGCATGAAGGCGATCTGCGTGTGCAGGTAGTCCTTGTGCTGGACGGGGCCGTGGCCGGGGATCACGTGGTCGATGTCGAGCGCCCGGATCCGGTCGATCGCGGCGATCCACTGGTCGACGTTGGAGGTCATCAGCCAGGTCGTGCACTCGCTGAACACGGTGTCGCCGGTGAAGACCGCGCGCTCCTCGGGGACGTACACGGCAACCTGGCCTGGGGTGTGGCCGGGGGTGTGGAGCAGGTGGAACGTCCGGTCGCCGACCTTGAGCGTGACGTCGCCGCTGAACACGATGTCCGCGGTGCCCATGTTCGCGTAGTAGGCCTCACGGTCGGGGACCAGCGCCGCGCCCTCCGGGTCGTCGGTCGGCAGCGCCTCCATCGCGTACTCGAACGGGTCCAGTTCCGGGTAGACGGTCATGAACCGCTCGTGCACGCCCTGGTGGTGGATGATCGGCCCGGCGCCCCTGAACCAGTAGTTGCCGAAGATGTGGTCGACGTGGTGCTCGGTGTTGATCACGTACTGGATCGCGCCGTGCTGCTCGACGAGCCTGCGCATCTCGACCGCCTTGGACGGGAGCTGCGGCGTGTCGATCACGACGGGGCCCCGGGAGGTCGTCACGAACGAGGGGTTGCAGCCCCGGATCGTCGTGTCGGTGAAGATGCGGTCGGTGACCTGCTGCATCGCGGGTTGACTCCCTGGGCTGGCTACTGGGTGGCGGTCAGGCCGCCGTCGAGGCCGATGGTCTGGCCGGTGATGAAGGAGGCGGCGTCGGAGAGGAGGAACACGACCGCGCCCGTCATGTCGTCGGTGCCGCCGACGCGCCCGAGCGGGATGCGGCTCACGAGGCCGGCCTTGAACGCCGGGTCGCCGAGCAGCATCGCCACCTGCGGGGTGTCGACGAAGGTGGGCCGGATGCCGTTGACGCGGATGCCGTGCCGGGCCCACTCGGTGGCCCACTGGCGGGTCAGGGACTCGACCGCTCCCTTGGCGGCGACGTACGCCGAGTAGCCCGCGTTGATCCCCAGCAGCGCCCGGACCGAGCTGAGGTTCACGATCCGCCCCCCCTCGCCCTGGCGGACCATCTGCCGGACCGCCGCCTGGGTGGGGATCACCACGGAGCGGACGTTGAGCTCCATGATCCAGTCCCAGGCGTCGCGCGGGTAGTCCTGCGCGTCGAACAGCACCCTGCCGGCGCCGCCTCCCACGCAGTTGACCACCAGGTCCAGCTGGCCGTACCGCTCCACCGCCGCCGTCACGGCCCGCTCACAGTCGTCCTCGACCGTGGCGTCCATCTCCAGCCCGAACGCGTCGCCGCCGCCGCTGCGGACGGCCTCAGCGGCGGCCTCGGCCTTGTCGAGCGTGCGGTTGGCGACGACGACCTTCGCGCCAGCGCCGGCCAGGGCGCGCGACACCGCCGCGCCGATGGCCCCCCCGCCCCCGGGCACGAGCGCGACATGGCCCTGCAGGCTGAAGACGTCGAGATAGCTCATGCGGCATCCTTTCCGAGGCGCGTCCCGGGGGCTTGGAAACGCGTATCATCGATGATCGAGAATAGAGGACCCGCGTAGGCCGGTCAACGATCCGGCGGCGGGTGCGCGGAGGCGCGATGACGGACGAGGGCTCGATCACGCGCAACGTCCTGGCGGACCAGGTGCGCGACTACCTGCTGCGGGGTGTCTTCAGCGGCCAGTTCCCGCCAGACTCGCGGATCGTGGAGACGCACGTGGCCCGCGACATGGGCACCAGCCAGGCGCCCGTGCGCGAGGCGCTCCGGGCCCTCGAGGCGCTCGGCGTGGTGGACATCAGGCCGTTCAAGGGCGCGCGCGTGCGGCGCCCGTCCCCGGAGGAGCTCCTCGAGGCGTACGAGGTGCGGGCCACGCTCGAGACGCTCGGCGCGCGGCTGGGCGTGCCCCGGATGACCGTCGGCGACCTGGCCGAGATCACCGAGCTCCACGACGCTCTCCAGTCGGCGGCCGCCCAGGGCGATCGGCACGTGGTGGCCGAGCGCGATGCGGCATTCCACGCCCGCATGCTGCAGCTCTCCGGCAACTCCATGCTGTCGCGCGTTTGGCGGTCGCTCGAGCCGGTGTCGCGCACCTACATCACGCTCGTCGCTCCGAACGCCGACCCGGCCTGGACCGCCGGCCTCCATCCGCCCATCCTGGCCGCGCTGCGCAAGCGGGACCCGGCCGCGGTTGAGGCAGCGCTGGTGCGCCACTTCGAGGAGGCGTCGCGGCGCATGATCAGCGGCCTCACCGGCCTGGTCCCGAAGGCCTGACGCGCAGCGTCTTGGGTCGGGCACCGACCGGCAAGCCAATGCGCGACCGCCCCGGCATGCCCATCGCAGCGGGTGGATCCGCCCTGCCCGACTTCGACCTCCCGAACCTCCGCGACGTGGGCGGGCCGCGCGCCGCACACGGGACTCGCGTGCGCCTCGGGCTCGTGTTCCGGTCGCCGGCGCTCGCCGCCGCAACCGCCCGAGACCTCGAGACGCTGGCCCGCCTGGGCCTCCGGACGGTGGTGGACCTGCGGTCGGCCGGGGAGCGGGAGCGCGTCCCCGAGGCCCACCTGCTGCCGTCGGGGGCGAGGTACGTGCTGGCCGATGTCAGCGGCGACACCGTGGCCCTGAGCCCGATGTGGCAGCTCCACGCGCTGCAGACGGTGGGGGAGCGGCAGGCTGCGTTCGCCGACGGGCGCGCCGAGGCGGGCTTCGAAGCCAAGTTCCGCGGCTTCGTCACGGGCGACGGGCCACGACGGGCGTTCGGCCAGCTGTTCGCCGAGCTGGCCGAGCCCGGCGGCCTGCCCGCGGTCTTCCACTGCTCCACAGGCAAGGACCGCACCGGCTGGGCGGCCGCCGTCCTGCTGGCCTACCTGGGCGTGCCCGAGGACGCGGTGATGGCCGACTTCCTCGCGGGCAATGCGGCCATCCGGGCCCTGCTGCAGCCGGCGATCGACCGCCACGTGGCCGACGGCGGCCGCCCGGGCGACCTCGACGCTCTCGTCGGCGTGCGGCCCGCGTACCTCCAGGCGGGGCTGGATGAAGCGGGCCGACGGTACGGGACGGTGGAGCGCTACGTCGAGGATGGGCTTGGCCTGGGCATGGCGGCAGGCGAGCGCCTGCGGGGAGCCCTTCTTGAGCCGGCGACGGCCTAGCCGGATCGCGGGTTCCGAGCAGCCGACGGCCCGCCCGGCACGCAGCTCGGGCGGGCCGCCAGAGCGGGGCGGGTCAGGCCTTCGCGGGCGATGACGCCGACTGCGCCTCCTTCGACCACGGAGTCATGATCGCGACGTTGAACCAGCCGAGGAAGGCGCCGAGCAGGCCCGCGAGGATGGCCGGGATCGACGTCACGACCGGGGTGAGGTAGCTGAGGTCGGCGGGCAGCGTCAGGCCGCCGTACGTGCCGTACAGGCCCACGAAGAAGGTCGCCAGGCCCATCGAGATGCCGTTGAAGAAGCACAGGCCGCCCGGCCCGGCCGTGTAGGGCAGGTACTTCATCGCGTAGATCACCGGGATGAAGGCCAGGAACAGGCCCACGAACCAGGCGATGTCGCCGGCGCTGACCGCCGTCGGGTTGTTCGCGGCCTTGCCGATCGCCAGCGCGACGACGCACACGAACCCCGCGCCGACCACGCCGCTGATGAAGCCCGGGACCATGAGCTTGAGGGCCTCGGGCTTCGCCCCGAGCTGGAAGTACTCCGCCCAGACGATGAACGAGGCCCACAAGGGGAGCGACCAGGTGCCGAGCCAGAGCCCGAACGGCAGGCTGACCACGACGGTGATGGGGACGGCGATCCAGAGCGGCAGCGCCTTCATGGCTGCGTCGAACCTCCCAACCGGGGCCAATCCCCGGCGTGCCGGGTCTCGCGCCCCACCGTTTGGATGGTCGGCAGCGAGGCTCGCCGCCGAGCCGCACCCTCCTCGAGGCGGCTATGATCGATCATAGATTTCGGATGATCGATTTGCAATCCCATTCCTGCGAGGCGCGCATGGCCGCCCGACCGCGCTGCGGCGCCCGCCGGTACACTCCGCGTGAAATCCGGCCGATGCCCAGCCCGAGTGGCCATGCCCGACAACATCTCAATCCAGCGGAGCGTTCTCGCGGAGCAGGTCGAGGACCGCCTGCTCCAGGGCATCCTCAGCGGCCGCCATCCGCCCCACAGTCGGATCGTGGAGACGCGGGTGGCCCGCGAACTCGGCGTCAGCCAGGCGCCGGTCCGTGAGGCGCTGCGTGCGCTCGAGGCGCTCGGCCTCGTGGAGATCTCGCCGTTCCAGGGTGCCCGCGTTCGGCGGCCGTCGCTGACCGAGCTGCTCGAGGCCTTCGTCGTCCGCTGCGAGCTGGAGTGCCTCGCGGCCCGGCTGGCCGTGCCGCGGCTGACGGAGGCGGACGTCGAGGAGTTCGCGGAGCTCCAGGCGGCGATGGAGGCGGCGGCGCAGTCCAACGACCGCCACGAGGCGGCCCGGGCCGACTCGGCGTTCCACGCGCGCCTCGTCCGTCAGTCCGGGAGCCGGACCCTCGAGCGGACGTGGGGGACCGTCGAGCCGTTCTCGCGCACGTACATCACGATCGCCTCGGCCAGGGAGGGCCCCGGCTGGACCACGCACCTGCACCGGTCAGTCCTCGACGCGCTTCGGGCACGCGACGCGGAGGCGGTCCAGCTGGCGCTGCGCCACCACTTCGACGAGGCCGCGGGCATGCTCCGCGCGGGCTGGGAGGCCCCCGAGGCGGCGAGCGGCCGCTGAGTCGTCGCCGCCCGTGGCCCTGCGGTGCGAGGCCTCAGCCTCGCGAGAGGATCGCCCGCACCTGCCCCGCGACGCGCGCCCCGGACAGCCCGTAGATGTCCAGCAGGGCGTCGTTGGGCCCCGACTGCACGTCGCAGTCCTGCAGCCCGATGCGGTGCACCCGCGTCGGCCGGTGCTCGCCCAGCGTCTCGGCGACCGCACCGCCCAGGCCGCCGATCACGGTGCCCTCCTCCACCGTGATCACCCGCCCGGTGCGCTCGGCGGCGGCCACCAGCGCCGCCACGTCGACGGGCTTGACCGTCGCCATGTGCAGCACGTGCGCAGAGATCCCGTCCGCGGCCAGCAGCTGGGCGGCCTCGAGGGTCCTCGCCGTCTGGGCGCCGGTGGAGACCAGCGTGACATCGCTGCCCTCGCGGACCACCTCCGCTGCGCCGAACCGGAACGCGTGGTCGGCTCCGAACACCCGCGGCGTGGCGTCACGGCCGAGCCGCACGTAGACGGGGCCCTCGTGCGCGGCCGCCCAGCGGAGCACCTCTGCCGCCTCGGTGTCGTCGGCGGGGAGCACCGCGACCATGTTCGGCAGCGACCGCATGATCGCGATGTCGTCCACGATGATGTGGCTCATGCCGGTCTGGCCCGTGAACAGGCCCCCGTAGCTGGGCGTGATCTTCACGTTCGCGCTCGGCTGGGCGATCAGGACCCTGACCTGGTCAAGTGGCCGCACCACCGCGAACGCGACGAACGTGCTGACGAACGGGACGAGGCCCATCGTGGCGAGCCCGGCGGCGACGCCCAGCATGTTCTGCTCCGCGATGCCCATCTGGAGGTAGCGGTCCGGATGCGCCTTCTCGAAGATGTCGGCGCGGGTGGACGAGCCGACATCGCCGTCGACCACCACGACCCGGGGGTCCGCGCCGGCGATCGCCGCGACGGTCTCGCCGAACACCTCGCGCTGGGGCCGGCCCATCGGCGCCGTCATCGGACGGCCTCCGCCTCGCCCGGCGCGGGCTCGCCCAGATCGCGCATCGCCTGGGCCAGCTCCTCGGGCTTGATGGCGCGCGTGTGCCAGAACCAGTGGCCCTCCATGAACGAGACGCCCCTGCCCTTCACCGTGTTCGCGATGATCGCGACCGGCCGGCCGTCGCCCTCGCGGGTCCGGGCCAGCACGTCCACGATCGCGGCCATGTCGTGGCCGTCCACTTCGAGGACGCGCCAGCCGAACGCGGTCCACTTGGCGACCAGCTCGCCCGGGGCCTCCGGCGGGATGCGGCCGTCGGGGCCGTCGCCGGGCCAGCCGTACTGCTGGAGCCTGTTGTGGTCCACGATGGCGATCAGGTTGTCGAGTCGGTACCGGGGAGCGGCCATGGCGGCCTCCCAGACCTCGCCCTCTTGGCACTCCCCGTCACCGAGCATCACGAACGCCCGGACGTCCTGCCCGGTCAGTCTCGCGCCGAGCGCCATGCCCATCGCCGCGGAGATCCCCATGCCGAGCGACCCGGTGGACATGTCGAGGCCGGGCAGCCGGGTCATGTCCGGATGGCCCTGGAGGCGGGAGCCGGCGCCGTCGAACGTCGCGAGCTCCTCGACCGGGAAGTAGCCCCGCAGGGCCATCGCGGCGTAGAGCCCGATCGAGGCGTGGCCCTTGGAGAGGACGAATCGATCGCGCCCGGGCCACCGCGGGTCCTGGGGTCGGATTCGCAGCTCGTGGAAGAACAGGGCGGCCAGCATGTCGGCCGCTGACAGGGGACCGCCCAGGTGGCCGGCCTTCGCGTGGTAGACGGTCCGCACGACCGCGACGCGGATCCGGCGCGCCGTCTCGCGCAGGGCGGCCAGGTCCGGCGAGGCGCTGCGTGGGCCCGTCACGACGCGTCCTTCTTCTCGTACGAGCCCGACACGACCGGCGGCGTGAAGATGCACAGCAGCTCCAGCGGTCCGGGCCCGTCGGCCTCCGTGGCGTGGAAGGTGCCGGGGGCGACGTGGACGACGACGCCGGGCCACACCTCGGCCGTGATGTCAGGGGTCACGATGCGGCCGCGCCCGGCCGTGCAGTAGATCGTCTCCTCCTCGGCGGGGTGGACGTGGCCCGCCGGCCGCGACCCCGCCGGATAGACCGAGACGCCCAGCGACACCCGCTCCGAGACGCCGCTGCCCGGGCCGAAGTAGGCGTGCCAGACGCGGCCCGGCAGCGGATGCCGCTCGGCGTCCTCGCGGGCGACTCGGGTGATCATCGGGCGGACCTCCGGGACCGGGCGGGAATCATGTCGGCAGTGTACGGTGCTGATCATCGATCATCGATGGATTTGAGGCAAGCCGGGCCGGGGGCCTTGACGACGTCGCCGTCGCGTCCCTACCATCACTAATCGATTATCGAAGGATATCCGGACGCCGCTCCACAGCCACCTTGCTGCAACGTCCTCGGTCCGGCGTCGAGGCAGAGCCCGCGCGGGGCGGAGCAAGGGGCCGCGGCCCGACTCGCCCGGCCGGTGTTCGACAGGAGGCGGCAACCGAGGACCGAACAGGACCACCCGCAACTCGGCCGCCGGCGAGGGGGCGTCGGCGCATCCCAACCACTCCGGACAAGGAGGCGCACGTGCCGCTCAAGGAAGAGGTTCTGGGCCAGGTCCTCGGGGACGAGTCGTTCCCCGTTGAGTGGTCGTCCGAGACCGAGAAGCTCCTGTTCTGGGTCTTCGACGACCTGCACTGCCCGAAGCCGCTCAGCCCGATGTACGAGGACATCGGCGGCTGGTGGCTCTCCTGCGACCACATGTTCCGCCGGTTCGGCACGCCGTTCGCGACGGACTGGATCTACAAGAACATCAACGGCTACCTGTACACGGCGGCCATCCCGGCCGAGATGGGCCTCGTCGTCGACACCCAGGAGTACGACCTCCGGACGAACCCGATCGTCCCGCAGGACGACGACTACGCGGGCAGGATCGGCGCCTACCTCGGCCTCGTCCTGCCGGTGTACGGCAACAACTTCACCTCCTGGTGGCGCACGCGCTTCGTCCCCGAGATGCAGCGCAACTTCGAATACATCGAGAGCATGCTCGACCGCAAGGCCGGGCTCAGCCTGGCCGACCTGGCGGTCCTCCTCGAGGACGCCATCGACATGCACGACCGCCACTGGAAGATCCACTGGATGCTGAACTTCGCGCAGCTGAGCGCGACGCTCAACCTCAGGGCGGTCATGGAGAAGACGCACGGTAAGGTGGACCAGGTCCTCCTCGGCCGGCTCCAGAACTCCGCCGACGACCGGAACTGGGACAAGATCCGGGCGCTCTGGGAGATGAAGGAGGAGGTCAAGCGCGACGCCGCCCTCAAGGCGGCCTTCGAGCACCCGACCGCAGCCGAGATCGTGCCCGCGCTGCGGGCCAGCGAGCGCGGCAGGCGCTTCATCGATGAGCGCGTCGTCCCGTACCAGAAGGAGTTCGGCTGGCACGCCGTCTGGAGCCATGAGTTCGTGTACCCCTCGTTCCGCGAGGACATGCACCCGGTGATCCAGCTGGTCCGCGACCAGTACACCGCCGACTACGACTACCCCTCGAAGGTGGCGGCCCTCAAGGCCGACATCGAGGCCGCGAGCCGCGAGATCCTCGAGGGGCTCGAGGGCGGGGCGCTCGAGGAGATGCGCGCCGCCAACGAGATCAACCTCAAGATGGCACCGCTCACGCCGGACCACCACTTCTACATCGATCAGGGCGCCAACGCGCATGTCCGGCTCGTGCTCATCGCCATCGGCGAGAAGCTCGTCGAGATGGGCATGCTCGACCGCTCCGACGACACGGTCTACTTCCGCTACAACCAGCTCCGCGAGTTCCTGGGCGCCCCGGACGCGCAGGCCGGGCGCGTGCTGGTCGCGGCGGCGCGTGCCAAGCGTGCGGCGGCCGAGAAGATCCGGCCGCTCGACTGGGTCGGCACGGCCACGGCCACGCAGCTCGCGTTCCCGTACCTCAACCTGTGGGGCTTCCCGGACAAGTTCAACCGGCCGCGCGAGATGCACGGTGAGAAGATCGTCGGCATCGGCGGGTCGCCGGGCGTCGTCGAGGGCGTGGCGCGCGTCGTCATGTCCACCGACGAGTTCGACAGCCTCGTCCCGGGCGAGATCCTCGTCTGCGAGATGACGAACCCCGCCTGGCAGGTCCTGTACGGGAAGATCATTGCGGTGGTGACCAACGCGGGCGACATGGTCGCCCACCCGGCCGTCCTCGCCCGCGAGTACGAGATCCCGGCGGTCGTCGGCACCTCGGTCGGCACGTACCGGATCAAGACCGGCGACCGGATCCGCGTCGACGGCAACGTCGGCGAGGTGACGATCCTCTAGGCGTCGTCCGCGGCGCCCGTGCCCCCGGGCCCGGGCGCCGCTCGACCGAGGCCCCGCTCCAGCGCCGCCAGCCAGAGCCAGAAAGGACACGATGAACGACAAGCTCCAGCTGACCGAGGAGTTCTCGGCGAGCGGCGCGCGCCTGCGCGTGGACGTGTACGGCGGCGAGCCCCGCGAGCACGTCCTCGACGACCTCACGTTCCTCAACTACCGCCTCGCCGACGTGCGCATCTCCCCCGAGGTCACGCTGGACGCCCCGGACATCGTGTGGAGCCAGCGCGGCGAGAAGGGGGTCCGGTACGACGGCCGCACGGTGGCCTTCTCGGGCCCCTGGCCGGCGGGCCCGCTCCAGAAGGTGATCGTCGCGGTGCTGGCGCTGCGCATGGAGGACGTCGGGGTCCACCCCAGCCACAGCGCGGCCGTCAAGTACCGGGGCAAGACGTTCCTGTTCCTGGGCGGCGAATCCAACCACGGCAAGAGCATGGGCCTCATCGAGGCGGGCGCCCGCGGCGCCCTCCAGGTGGCGTCGGAGACGACGATCATCGCCCGGGACGGCCGCGCCGTGGCGGGCTCCGTGGAGCCGTTCCTCATCAAGCGCACGGAGGGCACCGAGCGCTCCGACAAGGCCGCCCCCAACAAGGGCGTCGAGAAGTTCTGGGGCCCCGTCATGCCGACGTGGGGCAGGTATGCGGGCGAGGCCCCGAACATCGACCTGGTGATCGTGCCCGCGATCGACGGCAACTTCGATCCAGCGACGAACCGGCTCATCCCGTTCGAGGCGCAGTTCCAGTTCCTGCACTCGCTCCAGAACTACTTCCTGACCAACGAGCTGCTCGCGCCCGGGCACGTGATCCCGATGCTCGACAACGACGAGCTGCGGGCCCGCCGGGCCGAGTTCGTGGCCAGCTTCTGCGAGCGGCCGTTCTTCTTCATCCGTGCGGCGACCCCCCAGGTTCTCCTGGACGAGATCGACAGGATCCTGTAGCGGGGGCCGGGCCGGAGCATGCGACCTTTCACCTACGCCCGGCCCGACACCCTGGCCGACGCCGTCGCGCTGCTCGCCGAGCGGGGAGCGGACGCCCGCGTCCTGGCCGGCGGCACGGACCTGATCATCCGGCTGCGCGACGGGTCGGTGCGCCCCTCGCTGGTGGTGGACGTCAAACGCGTGCGGGAACTCGCGCCCGGCATCCGCCTCGACGGCGGGACGCTGGTCATCGGCGCCACCACGACCATGGCTGAGCTGGCGGGCCATCCGCTCATCCGCCGCGACCTCGCTGGCCTGGCCGAGGCGGCGGCCGTCGTCGGGTCGGTCCAGATCCGCAACCGCGCCACGCTGGCCGGCAACCTGTGCAACGCGTCGCCGGCCGCCGACACGGCTCCTTCGCTGCTGGTGCACGGGGCACTGGTCGTGGCGTCCGGGGTGTCGGGCACCCGCCGCATCGCGCTCGACGACTTCTTCGTCCGCTCCGGCGTCACCACGCTGGCGCAGGGGGAAATCGTCGTGGCCATCGAGATCCCGCCGTCGGCCCTGCGCGTCGCGAGCGCCCACCAGCGGCGGACGCGGCGCCGCGGCCACGACCTAGCGTCGGTGACCCTCGCCTGCGGGGTGGACGCCGCCGGCGTCGCGCGGATCGCCTACGGCAGCGTGGGCCCCCGGCCCCTCCTGCGCGTCGACACCTCGGGCGTCCTTGCGGACCCCGCCGCCAGCGACGCAGCCCGCAGGGAGGCCTTCGAGGCCATCTTCGCGGACGCCAGCCCGTCGGCCCGCTCGATGCGCGCCGGCCCCGACTACCGGCTCGCCATGCTGCGCGTCCTGGGCAGGCGAGCGCTGGCCACCGCGCTCGGCCGCCTCACGGCAGGGGAGTGACGTCCATGCTCCAGACCACCGTCCCGATCGAGCTCACCGTGAACGGGATCCCGCGCCGCCTTGACGTCGCGCCGCACCACACGCTGCTCGATGTCCTGCGCGACGACCTCGCGCTCACGGGGACCAAGGAGTGCTGCCTGGTGGGGGAGTGCGGTGCCTGCACCGTGATCGTCGACGGGCGGAGCGTCGACTCGTGCCTCGTGCTCGCTGTGGAGGCGGACGGCGCCGACGTCCTCACCGTCGAGGGGTTGGCCTCGCCGGGCGGCCGGCTGTCGGCGCTCCAGCAGGCGTTCCTCGACGAGGGCGGGGTGCAGTGCGGCTTCTGCATCCCGGGCCAGCTGCTGTCGGCGCACGCACTGCTCGCCGAGCACCCGCGGCCGGACCGCGGGCAGATCGAGGAGGGGATGGCCGGGAACCTCTGCCGCTGCGGCTGCTATGAGCAGATCTTCGCGGCAATAGAGCGGGTCGCCGGAGGCGGCCAGGCCGACCGGGAGGCCGCGCGATGACCGCGCTCGGGCCCGGCGTCGGGGGCTCGCCCAACCGGGTGGGCGGCATCGACCGCGTCACCGGCGCCCAGCAGTACCTCGCGGACCTGCGCGTCGCCGACGCGCTCCATGCCAGGCTCGTGACCGTGGACTGCGCCCATGCGCGGATCCGGGGGGTGGACCCGTCGCCCGCGCTGGCCCTGCCCGGCGTGCGGCTCGTGATGACCGCGGACGACCTGCCGCAGCCCGTCCCGCGGTTCGGGCCGCAGCGCGAGGACCGGCCGGTGCTGGCCACGGGCGAGGTCAAGTACCACGGCGACCCGGTCGCGCTCGTGGTGGCCGACACCCGCGAGCAGGCCGAGGCCGGCGCCGCCGCCGTGCGCGTGGACTACGAGGAGCTGCCGGCGGTGTTCACGGTGGCGGGCGCCCTCGCCCCCGGCGCGCCCCTGGTGCAGGACCCGTCGCTGCGGCCCGGCGACCCGCGCCGGGAGACCAACGTCCTCAACGAGCACGTCGTGGCGTGGGGCGACCTCGAGGCGGCGACTGCCCAGCCCGGCCTGACGGTCGTGGAGCGGCGGTACAGCTTCCCGATCGTGACCCAGTTCGCGATCGAGCCGCACGCGTTCATGGCCGCGCCCGACGGCGACGGGGTGGCGGTCTGGTCCACGATCCAGCACCCGAACTGGCTCCAGAAGGTGATCGCCGGGCTGACCGGCCTGCCGCTCGCCAAGGTTCGGGTGTACGCCCCCGACCCGGGCGGCGGGTTCGGCGGCAAGCAGCACGCCAAGTACGAGCCGGCTGTGGCGTTCGCAGCGCTGCGGCTCGGGCGGCCGGTGCGGCTCGTGCTGACGCTCGAGGACACGTTCCAGGCCGTGCGCCGCGCGGCGTGCGAGGCGCGGGTCCGCACCGGCTTCACGCCCGACGGCCGCATCGCCTTCCACGACATCGAGGCCGACTACCTGATCGGCGCCTACACCGACATCGCCGACCGGGTGGTGGGCAAGGGCTCCTACCCGGCCGCGGGTCCGTACAACGTTCCCGCCGTGCGGATCGTCGCCCGCTCGGTCCTCTCGCACACCGTGCCCTCCACTGCGTTCCGCGGCTTCGGCAACCCGCAGGTCAACTGGGCCGTGGAGAGCACGCTCGACGAGGGTGCGCTGCGGCTGGGGATCGACCGCCTGGAGATCCGGCTGCGCAACCTCGCCAAGCGCGGGGACCGCTTCATCCCCTTCGACACCCCGTGCGACGGCGACTGGGAGGAGGCCGTCCGCAGGGCGGCCGAGCTGATCGGCTGGGACGCGCCGTGCCCGCCGGGCCGCGGTCGCGGGATCGCCGTGGGCCTCAAGTCCGGCCCGACGACCGGCCTCTCCCACGCCATCGTCCGCCTGCTCGCCGACGGCTCGGTGGTGGTGTACGCGGGCACCTCCGACATGGGCCAGGGGGCCCGGACCGTGTTCGCGCAGATCGCCGCCCACGAGCTGGGCGCCCCGCTCGACTGGGTCACGGTGGTGATGGGCGACACGGCCGTGGTGCCGTACGACCAGCAGACCTCCGCATCGCGGTCCACGGTGCTGATGGGCAACGCGGTGCTGGCCGCGTGTCGGGAGGTCCTGGGCAAGCTGCGATCGATGGCGGCGCGCCTGCACGGGCTGGACGAGGCGTCGATCAGCGCCGACGCGGGCGTCGTCCGGCTGGCCGACGGCCGGGAGCTCACGGCGCGCGAGGTGCTCGGGCCCGGCCTCGGCAGGCTGGGCGGCGAGGTGACCGGCCTGGGCGAGGCGCGCAAGGAGGCGGCGCCCGGCCACCCCTTGGGCGGCGCCCCGGCGTTCTTCGAGTTCAACTGCACGGCGGTCGAGGCGTCGGTGGACGTGGAGACCGGCGACGTGACGGTCCACCGGCACATGACGGTGAGCGACGTGGGCAGGGCGATCAACCCGCTCCAGGTCCGGATGCAGGACGAGGGCGCGGCGATCATGGGCCTCGGCCACACGCTCATGGAGCACTACATCTTCGACGAGGGCGGTCGGATCCGGAACCTCGGCGCGATCGACTACCGGATCCCCACCTCGCTGGACCTGCCGCGCGAGCTTTACAGCGAGGCGGTCGAGAACGGCGACGGGCCGGGCCCGTACGGGTCGAAGGGCATGAGCGAGGGGGCGCTGCTGTGCGTCTCGGCCGCGGTGGCGGCGGCCGTGCGCGACGCGACGGGCGTCGCGATCCGCGACTTGCCGCTCTCGCCGGAGCGCGTCTGGCGTGCGCTGCAGGCCGGACCGGTGCCCGGCGACGCGGAGGGATGACCGTGAGCTCGAACGCTGAGGTCGGACCGGCCGGCGAGCTGCCGGCCGAGCAGGTGGTGGTGGCGGCCCGGATGGTCCGCGAGGGCCGCCTGATCTCCCTGGCGTCGCCACGCTTCCCGGGCATGCCGCTGTTCCCGGGCCACCCGCCGTTCCAGGTGCTCAACTACCGCACGCCGCGCGGCATCCGCGTCGCCGGCGCCCAGCCGTGGGGCCCGCTCAACGATGCGGGCCTGGGCTACATGGCCGAGTACGTCATGGCCACCAGCCACTCGGGGGCGCACATGGACGCCCTCGCCCACATGACGGTCGCCGACGACATGCACTGGTTCGGCGGCGGCCGCGCCGACGAGCACCTGACCGACTTCGGCCCTGTGCACGGCGACGCCTCCAAGCTGCCGCCGTTCTTCACCCGCGGCGTGCTGATCGACGCGCCCGCCTTCCGGGGCGTGGACTGCCTGCCCAAGGGCTCGCCGATCGACGCCGCGGAGATGGAGGCGATCTGCGGGGCCGAGGGCGTCGAGGTCCGCCCGTGGGACGTGGTGGTGGTCCGCACCGGTTACATGGGCCTGTGGCCCGACGCCGAGCGGATGGCCGCCCACCAGACCGCCGGCCCGGACATCTCGGCGGCCCGGTGGATGCTGGACCGGGGCGTGATCGCCGCCGGCTCCGACACCGAGACGTTCGAGGTCCAGCCCGCACCTGACCCGGGGCCCGCCGGCAACCCGCAGCCCGTGCACACCGCACTGCTCATCGAGCGGGGCGTGTACATCATGGAGAGCCTGGACCTCGAGGAGCTCGCCCGCCACAAGGTGTACGAGTTCCTGTTCGTCGCCCTCCCCGTCAAGATCCGCGGCGCGACGGGCTCCATGGTGGATCCCGTCGCCGTGGTCTGACGCGCAACCCAGGCGTCCCGGCGGACCTCACCCCTCCCCGAGCCACCGAAAGGACCGGCCCGTGACCTACGTCTACGCGTACGACCACCGCCACGACCTCTCGTTCGACCAGCTCAAGCTGCTCGTCGGGGGGAAGGCCGCCGGCCTCAACTCGATGGCCGTCGGGCTCGGCCTGCCGGTGCCGCCCGCGTTCGTGCTCACGACCGAGGCCTGCAACCGCTTCCTGTCGGGAGGTTGGCCAGCGGGCCTCGACGCCGAGATCCGCGCGCACATGACCCGACTCGAGGCCGTCGTGGGACGGCGCTTCGGCGACCCCGCGGACCCGCTCCTCGTCTCGGTCCGCTCGGGCGCGCCGGTATCCATGCCCGGAATGATGGAGACCATCCTCAATCTCGGGCTCAACCACGAGACGGAGCGCGGCCTCGCCGAAGCCTCCGGAGACGCGGCGTTCGCGCGCAACTGCCACGACCGCTTCCACGCGCTGTACCGCGACGTTGTGGGTGTCCAGCTCGTCCCGACCGACCCGTGGGCCCAGCTGCGCGGCGCCATCGAGGCCGTGTTCCGCTCGTGGGACGGCGACAAGGCGAGGACCTACCGGGCGCACGAGGGGATCAGTGAGGCGCTGGGCACGGGCGTCGTCGTCCAGGCGATGGTGTTCGGCAACTTGGGCGACGAGTCGGGCACGGGTGTGCTGTTCACGCGCAACCCGGCGACCGGCCAGCATGAGCTCTACGGCGACATCGTGTTCCGCGGTCAGGGCGAGGACGTGGTTGCGGGCACGCACGACACACTGCCGGTCGCGGTCCTCGAGCAGCGGATGCCCGCGGTCGCGGCCGAGCTGCACCGTCACGCCGCCGCGCTCGAGCACCACTTCGCGGATGCGCGCGACATCGAGTTCACGATCGAGCGCCGCCGGCTCTGGCTCCTCCAGGATCGCACCGCCAAGCGCACGGCCCCGGCCGCGCTCCGGATGGCGGTGGAGATGGCCGAGGACCCGTCATTCCCGCTCACCCGCGAGCAGGCGGTCCGGCGCGTCGTCGCCGTCCTGGCCGACCCGCCGCGGCACGTCGTGCAGGCGGGCGATGCGGGCGAGCCGCTCGCCAGGGGCCTGGGCGTCTCGCCGGGCGTCGTGTGCGGCGAGGTCGCGCTCACCTCGGAGGACGCCGTCACGCGTGCCGACGCCGGCCGGGACGTGATCCTGGTGCGCGCCGAGACCTCGCCCGACGACATCCACGGGATGGCCCGGGCGTGCGGGATCCTCACCGCGACCGGCGGCTTCGCCTCGCACGCGGCGGTGGTCGCGCGCGACTGGAACAAGCCCGCGGTCGTCGGCGCGGCGGAGGTCGCCCCCGACCCGGCGGCCGGCACCGTGGCCATTGCCGGGCGGGTGTTCCCGGCGGGCACGCTGATCTCCATCGACGGGGCCACAGGCGAGGTCTTCGAGGGGCGGGCCTCGGGGGTCGAGGAGGTGGTGCCCGAGGCGAGGGTGCTGCTCGGCTGGGCCCGCGAGCTCGGGATCGCCATCGGCGCCGAGGAGGCGGCACCGGCGACGGGCGGTGCGGCTTCCACCCGCACTGGCGCGGCGTCGGCCGACGACGCGCTCCGGATGCTCGTCGTGCGCGACTTCCGCGACCCGGCCAGCCTGGCCGTCGCGCTCGGCTGCTCGGCGGACGACGCGACCGGCGTTCTCGAGGCGCTCGTCGGGGGTGCGCTGGCCGAGCCGTCGGCACGGGCGTTCAAGCTCACCGCGGACGGGAAGGCGCGGGGCGCCGAGCTGCTGGCGTCCGATGCCGCCGCCTGGGGCGCGGAGCCGGCGGCCGCGGCGCTCGACGCGTTCATCGCGCTCGACCGGCGCGTCAAGGCGTTCGCCACCGCGTGGCAGCTCAAGGACGGGGCGCCCAACGCGCACGCCGACGCGGCCTACGATGCCGGGGTCCTGGGCAGCCTCGCGCCGCTCCACTCCGACGTGGTGGCATGGCTCGACTCGGCGGTGGCCGGATTGCCGCGCCTCGCCCAGTACGGCGTCCGCCTCGATGCGGCAGCCGGGGCCGTCGCGGGCGGCAACGGCAAGTACGTGGCGTCGCCGCGCGTGGACTCGTACCACGGCGTGTGGTTCGAGCTGCACGAGGACCTCATCCTGCTCGCGGGGCGCAACCGGGCCGACGAGGTCGCGGCCGGGCGCGCCTGAGCAGGATGAGGGGCGCTCCCGGCCGCGCGGGGGTCAGCCCCCGGGTCGCCGGAACCGCTCGTGGAACGCGCGCCGCCGGAACCCGACCGCCTGGTACAGCCCCTCGGACGCGACGTTGTCCGCGTCCGAGAACACCTGCACGAGGTCGGCGCCGAGCTCGCGGTAGCGCCGGAGCCCGTGGCACAGCAGCGCCGCTGACAGGCCGCGCCGCTGGTGGGCCGGCTCCGTCCCGACCGGCTCGAACTCGCCCACGCGCGCGACCGGGTCCCACCACGCCATCGCGAACGACGCGATCGACCCGTCGGGCGCCTCGACCACGAGGTCGTCCTCGAGCCGGTACCCCGGCAGGCCGAGCAGCCGCTCGTACTTCTCGGCGCGCATCCTCGACGGCGCGAACGCCGCGCGGTGGGCGGCAACGCGGATGTCGATCTCGCCCCGGCCCGCGAGCGACCGGATGCGGTATCCGGCTGGCACGGGCCGGTCATCGATGGGCGAATCCAACCCGACCGTCCGCACGAACTGCGAGAGCCGCGTGTGGTGGTCTGGAGCCGACGCGCCAGGGATGCCCGCGAACCCGTGCTCGCCGAGGAGGGCACGCGTTCGGCGGTCGTCGTCGGCAGCCCACGCCTCGATCGCCCCGTCGCCCTCGCCGCGTCCCTGCCGTGATGCCGCCTCCTCGATCGCCGCGGCGAGGACGGCCCGCTCGACGGCCTCGTCGGACGTCTCGTCGCCGCTCCAGACCCCGTAGTCGAGGCCCGCGCCGTCAAACCAGCTCCAGGCGACCGTCTCGCCGTCGGCGTGCCAGAGGCGGAGGCGATCGCCCAGCTCCGCGGGCCAGGCCTGCGCGTACCACCAGGCGAGGTCGCCGAGCAGGGCCGACACGCGCGGCGACGCGGCGGCCCAGGCGCGCGTGAGAACGTCGCCCGCGGCCCGCAGGTCGTCGAGCCCGGTCGCGGGTCGAGAGGTGAGCATGCCGGTATCGTGCCGCCGGCGGCGAGGACGCGCACGGCCCAGGGCCGGGGGCCTGTCCGCTGACCGCCATGCGGGCATCCCGGCGCATCTGCCCGCCAGGCGGGCAGACCGGCGCACGAGAGTGTCGAGCGCGAGCCGGAACCGCCCCTCCCGTGCGTGGATCCGCCCGCTGGCCGGTCACGTGCAGCGGGATGACCGCTGGGCGGGCGTTGCGCGCCGAGCGGTCATCCCAGATCGCGATGCTCAGGCTGGCCCGGCCACCGTGAGCTGCTTGAACTCGGCCACCTGCCCGCGGATCGCGCGCTCGGTCGGCAGCCGCTCCACCGACGAGGCGCCGAAGAAGCCGTGCACGCCGGGCATGCGCCGGAGCGCCTCGCCGACGTTGGCCGGCTCGTCGAACGGCCCGCCGTGGCACAGCACGATGACGTCCTTGCGGACGCCGCGGCCCGCCTCGGCCATCGCCATGACCTTGTCGATCGCCTGGTCCAGCGTGAACGCGACGCCGGCCCCGATCGTCCCGGCGGTCGTCAGGCCGACGTGGGCGACCAGCTGGTCGGCGCCCGCCGCGACCATGGCCTTCGCCTGGTCGGGGTCGAACACATAGGGCGAGCAGAACATGTCCTGGGCGTGGGCCTCGGCGATTGCCGCCACCTCCTTGTCGTAGCCCATGCCGGTGGCCTCGAGGTTCTTGCGGAAGTCACCGTCGATGAGGCCAACGGTCGGGAAGTTCTGGACGCCGTCGAAGCCGAGCTCGCGGAGCTGGCGCAGGAAGACCTTCATGATCCGGAACGGGTCGGTGCCGTTGATGCCGGCGAGGACGGCCATCCGGCTGACGACGGGCAAGACCTCGGCCGCCATCTCGACCACGATCCCGTTGGCGTCGCCGTAGGCCAGCAGCCCGGCCAGCGAGCCGCGGCCTGCCATCCGGTAGCGGCCGCTGTTGTAGATGATCGCCATGTCGGCGCCGCCGGCCTCGGCCATCTTGGCGCTGATGCCGGTGCCGGCGCCGGCACCCACGATCGGAACGCCCGCCTCGATGTTCGCCCGCAGGCGGCGCTCGAGCTCGGCGCGCGGAATGAACGGCATGGTGAGTCTCCTCGGGAGTGCCGGGTTCAGGCCTTGGCGAGCATGCCCAGCAGGCGGTCGGCCAGTGCGTCGGCGAAGGCCGCGTCGTTGACATGGAGGTCGAGTTCGACGAGGTCCACCCTGGCGCGGTCGAGGTTCGCCCGGAGGGCGTCGAACAGGGCGGCGTCGGCCACCGGGTCGTGGAACGGCATGCCCTCGGCGTCGATCATGCTCACGCCCCGCAGGGGGATGAACAGGGAGGTCGGGCCGGTCGCCGCGTTGAGCTTGCCGGCGATGATCTCGCCGAGTCGGCGGCACTCATCGGGCGTCGTCCGCATCAGCGTGACCTGCGGGTTGTGGACGTACAGATTCCGCTCTCGGAACTGCGCCGGCACGGTCTCCCTGGGGCCGAAGTTGACCATATCGAGCGCGCCGAGCGAGACCACCTGGGGAATGCCCGCCCTGGCCGCGGCGTCGAGGCGAGTCGACCCCGCGGACAGGACGCCGCCGACGAGCTCATCGCACCACTCGGTGGTGGTGACGTCGGCGACGCCGGCCACGAACCCGTCGGCGATCAGCGACTCCATGGCCCGGCCACCGCTGCCGGTCGCGTGGAAGACCAGCATCTCAAAGCCGGCCGACTCGATGCGCTCGCGGACGCGGTCGACGCACGGGGTGGTGACGCCGAACATCGTGGCGGCCACCAGCGGCAACTGCCCCGCCGCGCCCGTCTCCTGCTCCGCCATGCCGCAGATGGCGCCGGCAGCGTTGGCCAGGACGCGGCGCGAGACGCGGTTGAGGCCGGCCACGTCGACCACGGAGTACGTCATCGTGATGTCCTTCACGTCGACGTAGGGGGCGACGTTGCCCGACGCCATCGTCGAGACGATGAGCTTGGGCATCCCGACCGGGAGGGCCTGCATCGCCGTCGCGCCGATGGAGGTCCCGCCCGAACCGCCCATGGCGAAGACGGCATCGAACTCGCCTGCCGCGAGCATCTCGAGGGCCAGGGCACGGGCGCCGAGGCCCATGATCTCCAGCGCGTGCCCCCGGTCGCGTCGTTCGCGCAGCTCGGCCAGGCTGCCTCCTCCCGCCTCCGCGGTCTTCGCCGAGCGGCCGTCCGGCTCGAATGCCGGCTCGCCCAGGACCCCGGCGTCGAGCACGATCGTCCGATGGCCACGCGCCAGGATGAGGTCGCGCACGTAGGCGTACTCCCGACCCTTGGTGTCCAGCGTGCCGATCAACAGGATGGTCTTCGCCGCCATACGGCCTCCTTCCGCCCGACTGGCCGCCGGGCTGAATTCCGATGGGGACGCCCTCGGACTGACAATGACCCGCGGCTGGGGTCAGGGGTTGACGATGATCTTGATGGCGCCACTCGCCCGATCGTTGAAGGTGTCGATCGCCTGCTGGTACTGCTCGAGCGGGAAGCGGTGGGTGATCAGCTCCTTGACGCGAACCCGGCCCTGCTCCACGAGCGGCAGGACGCGACGCATCTCGCCTGCCGACGCCCGCGAGCCGACGAGCTCCACCTCGTCGAGGACGAGTCGCTGGAGGTTGATCGCGACCCCCTCGGTGGGGATTCCGACCGCAGCCACCAGGCCGCCGCGGCGGGCGATCGCGAGCGCCGCGTTGACCATCTCGGGAACGCCGGCGCACTCGAGCACCACGTCGGCGCCGAGGCCGCCGTTGCGCGAGCGCGCGGCAGCGATGGCGTCGCCAGTGGTGCTGTCGACGGTGTCGAAGCCGAGGGCCGCCGCCTTCGCGAGCCGGTACCCGCGCCCGACCACGACCACCCTCGCCGCGCCCATCGCCAGTGCGCAGTCGGCGGCCAGCAGGCCGATCGTCCCGGCGCCGGTGATCGCGACGGTGTCGCCGGGCCGGACACCGCCGCGGACCGCCACGTGGAGCGCGATCGAGGCTGGGTCGATGAGCGCGCCCTGGTCGAAGGAGAGGCCGTCGGGCAGCCTGAAGATCGTCTTGATGCCCTGGACGACGTAGGTGGCGTCCGCGCCCTGCTGGTTGTGGCCGTATTGGCGGTGGAGGCCCGGCCTGCCGTAGTTCTCGCACAGGTTGTAGCGGCCCTCGACGCACTTCTGGCAGACGCCGCAGGCGTCGTGCGAGGTGCCGGCCACGCGCTCGCCGACCCGCCAGCCGTAGCCCTCGGCGCCCGGTCCCAGCGCCGCGATCTCGCCTGCCCACTCGTGGCCCGGGATGAACGGGAAGGACGGCGGCCAGAAACCCGGGTAGTCGCCGTGGATGAGATGGGCGTCGGTGCCGCAGATGGACACCGCGCGAACCCGGGCGAGGACCTCGTTGCGCCCCGGCTCGGGCACCGGGGCCTCGAGGACCTCCAGCACGTTCGGGGCCTGGACGACGAGGGCCTTCATCGTTGCGGGCAGGGCGGTCACGGCGTCGGTTCCTCCGGCGTGCGCGGGCGCAGGGTTTGGCGGCGCCCAAGCGATGATCGATTATCGAACGGAATGGCCGCGCTGCGCTAGGGGGTTCACGGGCTTGCCGGACCGGTCGCCGACCCGCGTGCCCGTCGGGCGGGCGTCCCTCCGCCGCGCCGCTGCGCGCGCCCGCGCGCCGCTTCCCACGCCGCTGCCG
>JAKAMV010000467.1 GCA_021812735.1 Chloroflexota bacterium
GGGCCACGTTGCCCTTGAGCGCGCGCGAGACCGGGCAGCCGTCCTTGGCCGCCTCGGCCAGCGCGGCGAACTGGGCCTGGTCCAGGCCGGGGACCTGCCCGCACACGGTGATGGCCGACGAGGCGATGCCCCAGCCGGCGTCCGTCTTGTCGAACGAGACCGTCGCCTTGACCGAGAGCTTGGCCGCTGGTGTCCCGTTCTTGGCGAGGCCCGACGAGAAGGCCATCGAGAAGCACGCGGCGTGAGCGGCCGCGATCAGCTCCTCGGGACTCGTCTTGCCGTTGTGGTCCTCCGTGCGCGAGGCCCAGGTCACGGGCTGGCGGCTGAAGGCGCCCGACGAGACGTAGTCGATCGTGCCGGCACCCTCGAGCAGCGTGCCGGTCCAGGTGACGTCGGCGGAGCGGGTGATCGCCATGGGTTCCTCCTTGGGCGGATCGGCGGAACGCGGGACGCGCGCGCCGCCTCTAGCGTGCCACGGGTCGGCGCAGCGCGGGTCCGCGCCGCCCCGTGGTCGGGTATCGGGTCGTGGCCGGAGCCCGGTCAGGCCTCGGCTGGCTGGGCTCCGGCGCCCGCGGGCCCGTCGTCGCGGCCCTCGGCGTCCCCGGGGCCGTGCCCCGCGACGCGGGAGCGCAGCCCGTCGACGAGCGAGTACACGACCGGCACCACGAGGAGCGTCAGGAACGTGGAGCTGAACAGGCCGCCAATGACGACGGTGCCCAGCTCGGCCGCGATGATGGACCCCTGGTTGAGGCCGGCGGCGAGCGGGATCAGCGCCAGGATCGTGGCGATGGCGGTCATGAGGATGGGCCGGACGCGCGTGCGGCCGCCCTCGATCAGCGCGTCGGTGGTGGACAGGCCCTGCGCTCGGAGCCGTTCGACGAGGTCGAGCAGCACGATCGCGTTGGTGACCACGATGCCGATGAGCATGAGGAAGCCGATCAGGGCGCTGACGCCCAGCTGGTGGCCCGTGAGCAGCAGCGCCGGGAAGGCGCCGATGGTGGCGAGCGGGAGGCTGAACAGGATGACGAAGGGCGTGACGAGGGAGTTGAACGTCAGCACCATGGCCAGGTAGACGAGCAGGACCGCGACCCCCATCGAGACGTACAGCCCCGAGAATGCGTTCTGCTGCTCCTGGGTGACGCCGGCGAGCGTGACCGAGACGCCGGCCGGGATCGTGCCGTCCGCCGTCATGGTGTTGAGCCGGGCCTGCACGTCCTGGCTGACCTTGCCGGTGTTCAGGCTGGTGATCTCCGCCGAGATGGTCGCGGCGGAGGCCTGGTTCACGCGGGTGATGGTCCCCTGCGCGTTGACCTGCGCCACGGCGGCGATCTGGCCCAGCGGCATGCGGGCGGCGGTGCCCACCGGGATGGCCTGGAGCTGGGCGACCGATGTGACGGCCTGCGGGTCCACTTGGACCACGACGGGCGTGGCGCCCGACTGGCCCTGGAGCGTCACCGTGGTCGCGGTGGTGGGCACGAGCATCGCGCGGACGGCCTGCGCCACCTGCGCGGTGGTCATGCCCACCATGATCGCCTTGTTCGGGTCCGGCGTGATCTCGATCTCGGGCGTGCCCTTCGAGAGGTCGCTCTTGAGGTTCAGCAGGTCGCGGTTGCCGGACAGCGCCGCCAGGACGGCGTCATTGGCCGCGGCCACCCGGGCGGGATCGCTGCCCGACACGACCACGTTGAGATTGTTGGAGGTGAAGCCGGCCGACTGCGCGACGGCCACGTCCCAGCCGCCGGTCTTGATCGACGCGAGCTCGTCGGACAGCCGTTGGCTGTACGCATTGAGGTCCACCGAGTTGTCGAGGCGGACCGTCAGCTGGGCGCTGTTGGCCGGCAGCCCGTTCTGGGCCGCGACGATGGTCTGGAAGCCGGTGTCGCTCTCGCCCGGGATCGAGGTGGCGACGTGCTGGACCATCGGGTCGGCGAGCAGGATCTTCTCGGCCTTGGTCGCCTCGGCGAGGACCGCCTGCGAGCTGGTGCCGGCGGGCGGGGCCACCGTCACCGTCAGGATCTTCTCGCCGCCCGCGTTGATGAACGCGGTGGGCAGCATCGGGGCGATGACGCCGGTGGCCAGGACGAGAGCGACGGCGACCCCCACCACGCCGAACTTGGTCCAGCGGTTGCGGAGCGCCAGCGCGATGGCGGGCGTGTAGAGCCGGATCCAGAGCGAGTTCCGGGGCTCGCCGTCCTCGTCCACGTTGGACGGCACCCTGCGGACCAGCAGGAACGCCAGCACAGGCACCACGGTCAGGGCGCAGACGAGCGACGCCACGAGCGCGAAGGTCACCGTGAGCGCGAAGGGAAGGAAGAACTGGGAGACGATGCCGCCGACGAAGCCGAGGGGCAGGAACACGCCCACGGTGGTGACGGTGGCGGCCGTGATGGCGCCGGCCACCTCGCGCGGGCCGTTGATCGACGCCGCGAGGCGTCCTTCGCCCTTGGCGCGGTGGCGGTAGATGTTCTCGAGCACCACGATCGCGTCGTCCACGACGCGCCCCACGGCGACCGCGAGCCCGCCCAGGGTCATGATGTTCAGGGTGATGCCGGCGATCTGCATGACCACCAGCGCGGTGAGCAGCGAGAGCGGGATGCTGACCGCGGCCACGAGGGTGGAGCGCAGGCTGAACAGGAACAGGAAGATCGTCAGGATCGCGAAGATCGCACCCGTCAGGCCCTCGTGGAGCAGGCCGTCCGTGGACTGGGTGATGAACGTGGAGAGGTCGTTGACGACGGTGATCTGGACCTGGCCCTGGTGCAGGGCGCCGATCCGGGCAAGGGCGGCCGTGACCTCCTGCGCCACGGTCACGGTGTTCGCCGCGGACGTCTTGCTCACGGAGATAGACAGGGCGGGATTGCCGTCGAAACGCGCGTAGCCCGTGGTGGGCACGCCGGTCAGCGCGACGGTGGCCACGTCGCCGATCGTGACGGGGGTCGGGGCCGGGGCGGAGGCCGAGCCCGCCGCAGGGGCCGAGCCGGCGGCGGGGGCCGAGCCCGCAGGAGCCGAGCCGGCCCCGCCTGACGGCGTCTTGACGCCGATCACGAGGCTCCTGATCTGGTCCACCGACGTCAGCTGGCCGAGCGTCGAGACCGGGATCCGGAGGCCGCCGCCGGCGATCTGCCCGGATGGGATCGTCAGGTTGTCGGCCGTGATCACGCCCGTCACCTGCGCGACCGTGACACCGGCGGCCGCCATCTTCGCCGGGTCCAGCGTGATGACGACCTGCTGCTCCTCGCCGCCCGACACGTCCACCGACGCGACGCCAGAGAGGCTCTGGAGCGCGGGCTGGATCTCCCCGCTGACGATGGCCCCGGCCGCGGCCAGCGACGTCCCGCCCTTGGCTGCGACGGCGGCGATGATCACCGGCGACGCGTTGATGTCGAGCGCGCTCACCTGCGGCGTCACGCCCGCGGGGAGCCGCGCCTGCTGGAGGTTCGCCTGGATCGCCGCCGTCGTCGCCTTGACGTCCGTGCCGTACGAGAACTGGGCGATCACCAGCGAGACCGAGTTCGCCGACGAGGACGAGATGCTCTCGAGCCGCGGCACGCCGCCGATCGCGCGCTCGACGGGCTTGGTGACCGAATCGGCGACGTCGGTCGCGCCTGCGCCCGGGTACGGCGCGATCACCGTGACGATCGGCAGCTGGATGTTCGGCAGCAGCTCCTGCTGGAGGCTGCCCCAGGCGGAGATGCCGGCGATGAACAGCGCGGTCGCCAGCAGGAGCGTGACGCTCCGCTTGCCCACCGCGAGCTCCGAGAGGCGGCTCATGCAGGGTCCTTTCGAGCGGGGGATAGGTCACCCGGGGCCTTGGCCGCGCTGCCCCCGGAGCGCGCGGCCAGCTGCTCGGCGGCGCGGGCGAGCGCCGCGAGGGTCGCGCGGACGCCCGCCAGCTCCGCGTCGTCGAGCAGGTCCAACAGGTCGCGCATCTGGTGCGCGTTGAGCTCCCGGAAGCGGTCGATGAACTGCGCGCCGGCGGGCGTGAGGCCCACGACAACCTGACGGCGGTCGGCGGGATCCTCACGCCGCGAGGCGAGCCCGGCCTCGACGATCCGGTCGACGAGGCCGCTGACGGTGGACAGGGAGACGCCGAGGCGGCTCACCAGCTCGGACATGTGGAGGTCGCCCGCGGCGCCCAGCAGGTACAGGAGCTTGGCCTGCGGCATGGTCACGGCGATCTCGAGGAACTCGGGCGCGTGGCTGCCGGCCATGCGGTGCATGAGGGCGTCGAAGCCGGCGATGACCTCGTTGACGAGGGCGGCGCGTTCGGTTGGCTGGATGGCTGGTTCCTTCGCGTGCGGCTGATCCTTCGGTTCCACCGAAGCATTCGCGGCGCAGGGTATCCCGGATTGCCGGGGAGCCCCATGGTCCGGCCGTGGGGAGGGGTCGCCTCGAGCCTGGCGTGTCCTACCTCGTCCCTCTGCTGCGGGTGGAGCCGGGGCGCTCCCGTCGAGGTCGGCCCCCTACGATGTGCCCGTGACCGACCAGCCCCGCCATGTCTCGGCCCGTGCCGCCCGCCGCTACCTCGTCCACCACCACCTGCTGGCACCGCCCCGCGCGCTCCCCCCGGAGCCGGCCTCGGTCATGCGCGTGGTGGACCGCCTGGGCTCGATCCAGTTCGACCCGCTCGAGGTGGCCGGCCGCAACCACGACCTGGTGCTGCTCGCCCGCATCGCCGGCTATCGCCGCGCGTGGACCGACGGCCTGCTGTACCGGGAGCGCGTCCTGTACGAGACCTACAACAAAATGCTCTCGCTGGTGCCCACCGCGGAGCTGCCGTACTACCGCCTGGCCTGGGACCGCGTGCGGGCGCGCCACGAGGCCGGCTCGTTCGACGAGCACGCCCCGCTGGTGGACGAGCTGCTCACGCGCATCCGCGAGGGCGGCCCGCTCAGCTCCACCGACATCGAGCCGCGGGCGGCGATCGACTGGTACTGGCGCCCCACGAACCAGGTCCGCGCGCTGCTCGAGGCGCTTGCCGAGGCCGGGATCCTTGCGATCGCCCGCCGCGAGGGGAACCGCCGCGTGTACGACCTCGCCGAGCGGCTGTTCCCCGCGGAGCTCCTCGCGCAGCGCCCCCCGGAGCGCGAGCAGCGGCTGCACAAGCTGCGCTCGCGCTACCAGGCCAACGGGCTGCTGGGCGCAACCGGGGAGTACGCGCTCTGGGCCGGCGCGGCGGACGACACGCCGCAGCGCCACGAGCTGCGGGTTGAGCTGGAGGCGCGTGGCGAGATCGCTCCCGTCGTCGTGGAGGGGCTGCGGGGCCAGCGGTACATCCCCGCGCCGTCGCTCCCGCTGCTCGACCTCGCCGAGGCGGAGCTGGCGGCGGAGGGCCAGCCCGGGCACGCGTGGGCGGCGGGACGGCCCGGCGACCGCGCGCCGTCGGTCGCGTTCCTCGCGCCGCTGGACCCGTTGGCCTGGGATCGCGACCTGTTGGCCCGCCTGTACGCCTTCGAGTACCGCTGGGAGGTGTACACGCCGGTCCACAAGCGCCGGTGGGGCTACTACGTGCTGCCGCTCCTGTACGGCGACCGGCTGGTCGGCCGGATCGAGCCGCGAATCGACCGCAAGGCAGGGGTGCTGCGCGTGCTCGACCTGTGGTGGGAGGACGGGTTCGACCCGCTCGACGGGGCGCACGCGGGCTTCGCGTCCGCCCTGGCCGACGCGCTGCGGGCCCATGCCGCGTTCGCGGACGTCGCGCGCATCGCGCTGCCCCGCACGGCGCGCCACCGGACCCTGGCCGCGGCGCTACGTCCCAGGCTGGCCCCCGGCCCCGGGGCTCGGGTCACCCGGCGGGCGGACGCCCGGTCGTCCGGCGGATCACCAGCGCCACCGGCATGACCTCGCGCAGCGGCCCCTCGTGGTGGCCCGCCATGAGCGCCTGCAGCCGAGCCACCGCGCGCTCGCCGCTCTCGCTGAGCGGCTGGCGGATGGTGGTGAGCCCGATGAAGTCCGCCGCCTCCACGTCGTCGTAGCCGATCACCGACAGGTCGCCCGGGACGGAGAGCCCGAGCGCCGCGGCCGTCTCGAGCACACCGATCGCCTCGGTGTCCGACGCCGCCACGATGGCCGTGGGCCGGTCCGCCCGGGCGAGGATCGCCTCGGCGGAGCGCCGGGCGTTGGCGCGCGAGTGCTCGGCCAGGCCGAGGTGGTCGCGCCGGATGGCGAGCCCCTCCTCGCGCAGCGCCTGCTCCACGCCGCGGAGGCGCAGCCGGCTCGACGAGAAGCCGAAGCCCGGCCTCGGCACGTCGCCCACGGAGCCCAGGCTCCGGTGCCCGAGATCGAGCAGGTGGCGCGCCGCGGTCCGCCCGCCGTCCACGTCGTCCATGACGACGCGCGGGACCGCTCGGTGGTGCGCGTCGAGGAGCACGACCGGGAGGCCGGTCGCCTGGATCCGGGCGAGCTCGTCCTCCTGCGGGGCGATGGACATCAGGATCAGCCCGTCGATGCGCTCCGGCCGGGCGATCGTCCGCAGGACGGCGTCCCGACGCTCGGCGGACTCGACGTTCATCGCGATCATGTCGAGCCCGAGCTGAGCGAGGCCCAGCTCGATCCCGCGAAGACGCTCGACGACGGACGGGCGGGCGGGTCAGGAAGGGGACAACGACGCCCACGCTCTGGGAGCGGCCGGTGGACAGCCGACGGGCCGCCGCGCTGGGGACGAAGTCCAGCTCGTCGATCACGGCCTGGACGCGGGCGCGCGTGTCCGGATCCACGTTGGGCTTGTCGTTCAGGACGCGGCTGACCGAGCCCCGGCCGACCCCTGCCTTCCGGGCGACGTCGCCGATCGTGACCGGCATCCATTCTCCGCGAGACCCCTGCCTGCGGTTCGCATCATGGCCGCCGCGGGAACGGTTCCACTTCGGACCCCCATCGCGGGGGCAGCGGCGACGCGGGGTCAGGGGGCCCGGGCGAGGTGCCGGGTGGCCTGCCCTCGCGGCCCGCTCGCGGCGAGATCGGCGCGCGGACCGATCCGTGACGGGCGCTCCCCGGGGAGGACGTCCCAGGCCCCCGCCGATTGACGTTGACGTTTCGCCCTCTAATTCCGATAATTCTGGTCGGGATTGCGGCGTCAGCCGCGTTCCCGCCGTTCCGCCCCAGCCGTCCCCGCCCAACCAGACCTCCTCAGCGCCACCGCTTCCGCGGCGCCCGCCGCCTGCATCGGAGCAGCCAATGAGCTCAACCCGCGACCTGGTCCGCGACGAGCGCGACCAGTACGCCTTCCACGACGACATCGTCTACCTGCGCGAGACCAAGCGCGGGCTCACCCGTGAGACGGTGGAGGAGATCAGCCGGTTCAAGGACGAGCCGGACTGGATGCTGCAGTTCCGGCTGCGCGCGTACGACCACTTCCTGAAGCGCAAGATGCCCACTTGGGGCGGGCGCCTCGACGACATCGACTTCGACAAGATCGTCTACTACCGCAAGCCGTCCGAGCGCGAGGAGAAGTCCTGGGACGACGTCCCGGACCAGATCAAGCAGACGTTCGAGAAGCTGGGCATCCCGGAGGCCGAGCGCAAGTTCCTGGCGGGCGTTGGCGCCCAGTACGACTCGGAGGTGGTCTACCACTCGGTCCGCGAGGAGCTGTCCAAGATCGGCGTGGTGTTCATGGGCACCGACCAGGCGCTCAAGGAGTACCCGGACATCTTCCGCCAGTACTTCGGCACCGTCGTCCCGCCCGAGGACAACAAGTTCGCGGCCCTCAACTCGGCGGTCTGGTCGGGCGGCTCG
>JAKAMV010000468.1 GCA_021812735.1 Chloroflexota bacterium
CGCGTCCGACAGCGAGCGGCTGGCGGAGTGGCTCGGCGCCCAGTACGAGCCGTTCGGGGCGCACTCGCACTACGGGCTGGTGATCGGCGTCGAGAGCTTCGAGCAGGTGGCCGACGCCGTCCGGGTCTTCCTGGAAACGCACCGGCTCTAGGCGGCGGCCCTGTGGTACCATTCGCGCCGTTTCGCCGTGCCCGGCGCAACGCTCGCACGCCGCATTCGTCTAGAGGCCCAGGACACCGCCCTCTCAAGGCGGAGATCATCGGTTCGAATCCGATATGCGGTACCACCCGATGCTCACCGCGCCCCCGACGAGGCGCGCCCCCGACCCGGCGTGCTCTGCCCCCACCGCGCGGCGCGGCCCTTCGACCCGCGGCCGCACGCCGCGCTGCCCTGCGCGGCCCCGATACACTCGTGTCGACGGGGCTCCCCGCATTTCGTTCGCGCTGTAGCGGAGGTCGCATGTCCAGGAGGCCACGCCGGCTCGTCATCCTCGCCGAGGGCGAGTTCCGGCCCCACGCGGCGAAGACCGCGCTCGGCGTGATCCGCTACGGCCCGGATCCGGTACTGGCGGTCATCGATTCGACCCGGGCGGGCGCCAACGCGCGTGACCTACTCGGCCCTGCCTTCGACGTGCCCGTCGTGGCGACCCTCGACGAGGTCCTCCCGCTGGGGCCGACGGCGCTCCTGATCGGGATCGCGCCGACCGGTGGCCGGCTTCCGAGCACGTGGCGTGCGATCATCCTGCGCGCCATCCGCGCCGGCCTCGACGTGCACTCCGGCCTCCATACCTTCGTCTCGGAAGACCCGGAGTTCGTCGCGGCCGCAGCCGAGGTGGGGGTCGAGCTGATCGACTACCGCAAGCCGCCGGAGCGCATGGAGACATCGGTCGGGCGGCTCCATCGGCCCGGGTCGCGCGTCATCCTCACCGTCGGCACCGACTGCGCGATCGGCAAGATGAGCGTTGCGCTCGAGTTGCGCCGCGCGGCGCGCGCGGCGGGCGTCTCGACTTCGTTCGTGGCGACCGGCCAGACCGGGATCATGATCGAGGGCTGGGGCGTCGCCATCGACCGCGTCGTGAGCGACTTCGTGCAGGGTACCTGCGAGTGGCTGAGCGAAGAGGGGGAGGCGCGCGGCGACTGGGTTTTCGTGGAGGGGCAGGGCTCGCTCGACCACCCCGCCTACAGCTCGGTGACGCTCGGGTTGATCCATGGCTTTACGCCGCACGCGATGGTGCTCGTCCACAAGCCCGGGCTCCTCGAGCACGACTTCGATCACCTGCCGGAGCGCTCGTTCCCGCTCCATCCGCTCCCCGAGATGATCCGCATCCACGAGGAGATCGCCGGTCTCGTGGCGCCGAGCCGCGTGGTGGCCATCGCGCTCAACACGTCGCTGCTCGACGAGGCGGCCGCCCGGCACGAGATCGAGCGCACGGCCGCGGAGACGGGACTGCCCTGCGACGATCCGTTCCGGTTCGGCGGCCGGTCGCTCTTCGCCGCCCTCCGCCCACGCGTGGAGGCGCTCCCTTGGATCGCTCGCACGGAGGTGACGGTATGAGCAGCCTGCGCGTCGAGACCGACACGCTCCGGACCCCCTTTCGTGACCCGTTCCGCATCGCCCGCGACATGAGCGGCGAGGTCGCGGTCACCGTCATCGCCGAGGCGTCCGCCGCCGCCGACCGTGAGGCTGGTCGCAGCGGCCTGGGCGAAGGGTTTCCGGACACGTACTACGGCGAGAACCCCGACACGATCGCGGCCGTCATGCCGCTCTTGCTCGGCGCGGTGGAGCCGCTCGAGGGGCGGCTGGGGCGCGACCTCCCGGAGACCCGCGCAGCGCTCGAGACGGCATCGGCCGCGATGGACGCGGCGATCCGCCATCACGGCGCGGCCAAGTGTGCCGTGGATATCGCGCTCCACGACCTCGCGGCACGGCGGCTGGGCATCCCGGTGTACGACCTCCTCGGGCTCTCCCCCGCGATCCCCCCGACCGACTTCACGCTCGGCATCGATGCGCCCGATCTGGTCGGAGAGCGGGCGGCCCGGGCGAGCCGTTTCCCGGCGCTCAAGATCAAGGTGGGCGGCCCGGCTGACCTCGAGACGCTCGAGGCCGTGCGGGCCGTGTACGGTGGGCCGATCCGCGTCGACGCCAATACCGGCTGGGTTCCCGAGCAGGCCGTACGCCTCGTCCCCGAGCTGGAGCGGCTCGGCGTCGAGCTGATCGAACAGCCGTTTCCGGCCCACCGCCTCGACCAACTCCGCTGGCTCCAGGAACGCTCGAGCCTGCCGATCGTCGCCGACGAGAGCTGTGTGGTCTACGAGGATCTCGACGCGCTGGTCGGGGTCGTGCAGGGCGTCAACGTCAAGCTCGCGAAGTGCGGTGGGGTCGGCCCGGCCAAACGCATGCTCGAGCGGGCCCGCGACCTCGGCTTCAAACGGTTCCTCGGTTGCATGGAGGAGACGAGCGTCGGGATCGCCGCGTCCGCGGCGGTGGCCTCCCTGGCCGACTGGGTCGACTTGGACGGCTGCTTGCTGCTCGCCTCCGATCCGTTCGAAGGACTGGAGCTCGGCGAGGACTGCCGCTGGCGGCTAACCGATACGCCCGGCCTGGGGGTGCGGCGACGGTCCTGAGCGACGGGCGCGGGCCCGGTTGAGCCGCGTCGCGAGCGTCGCTGCACGCCCGTGGCACGGTGGCCCTTTCGCTGTGGACAACTTGGTGGACAACGTCGTGGACAGAACCCCTTCCTGCCCCCGCCCGCCGCCCCTAGCATGTCTCAGCGACCGACCCGGAAGGGCCGCGAAGAGCCGGGACCGACCCACTGGGGAGGTTGCGGTGGGCCATGGGCCGCGGTCGCTCGGTGTGGGAGGAAAGGAGAGAGCTCGTATCGATGGAGCCCGCTGAGCCCCGCAGTGCGGGTGCCTCGTCCGAGGCAATGGAATTCGTGCGGTTCTGCTACGCCCGGCGCCCGGTTTCCTGGCCGCAGCTCTACGACGAGATGAGCGTGGTGGCGGCTCGTCGCCTCTTTCGCGGCTGGGGGTATGCGGAGCTGGCCGAGCACGGGATCCGGTTGACGCTGCCGGATCTGCCCGGGCTGGCCGCGCTGGTGGGCGGCGTCGTCCGCGCAGAATGCGCACGGGCCGCCGAGCGGAGGGCCGCGGAGGGAAAGGGAGCCGGTCGCCGGCCGGCGACCGAGCCGGTCGGGGCCGGTTGAAGGAGGCGCCGGCAGCCCACGGCAATCGTGAGGCGATCATCGCCGCAAGCGAACGCCCCGTCGGTCACCCGGCGGGGCGTTCGAGCGCTGGGGCCCCTATACTCCGCCCCGATGCGTCAGATGTATCACCCCGACGACCTTGCCGCGATGGACCCGCTCGTCCTGATGAAGAACCTGGACCATGTCCGGATGACGAGCCGTCGCCTCAGCTACATCCTGCAGCAGCAGGTGCATCTCTACACCCCGGAGGCCAATCGGCTGCGCGACGAGATCGACCGCTACGTGGAGGCGGAGCGCCAGATCGAGGGCGAGATGGCCCGCCGCCAGCTGCGCGCGTAACGGACCGCGACGGCTCTCCGGCCGTGGCCGGCCGCGCCTCCGCCCCCGCGTGCGCCCCCGACGCCGCCCGGGGCCGCGTCGATCCCGGCCTCGTCGTGCCGCTGCTGGTCGCGCTGGCCTTCCTGGCGTTGCTCGCCGCCTCGGTCGGTGTCGACCCCGCCCGCGGCGTCACGGCGAGCACCAGCCCGTACACCGACGAGGGCTGGAACGTGGTGAACGCCCGCAACTTCGTCCTCTTCGGCCACTGGTCGACTGACGACTGGAACATGTACCTGGTGAACCTGCCGTTCAGCCTCCTCGAGGCCGCCTGGCTCGCCGTGACGGGGGTCGGGATCGTGCAGGCGCGGCTCCTCGTGATCGTGGCCGGGGCGCTGGGGCTCGCCGTGCTCGGCGGCGGCCTCCGGCGCCCGCTCGGCATCCCCGGGGCGGCCCTCGCCGCAGCGGCTCTGGGCGGCTCTGCCCTCCTCCTCTATTACGGGCGACTGGCCTACCTGGAGCCGCTCGTCATGCTCTGGCTGATCGTCGCGTTGGTGGCGCTGGTGGGCGAGCGACCATCGCTCGGCACCGGCATGGTGGCCGGTCTCGCCCTGGCCCTGGCGATCGCCACGAAGGCGAGCGCCGGGTTCGCCGCCGGTGGGATGCTGGTCGCTGTCGCCGTCGTGGAGTGGCGGGATGCGGGTGTACGGCGGGCCGTCACGGGCGCCGTCGTCGCGCTGCTCCTGGCGGCGCTGGCGTGGGCCGTCGTCTTCGCCCTGCCTCAACCGGCGGCGCTCGCCACCGACCTCCGCATTTGGGCCCCCGAGCCGCTTCCGCACACCCTCGCCGAGCTCCTGCGCCGGATCACCGCCTACCCGACGCGCAGCGACGGCGCCATCCCGCTGGCACTCCCACTCCTCGTCGCCGGGGCGGCGGGGCTCGTCGTTGCGATCCTGCGCCGCGCGGCGCTGACCCCGTCGCAGCGGCGGATCGCGGCGGCCTGCGTTGGGTGGTTCGCGGTGGGGATGGGCGTGCTGCTGGTGGTGCCCTACCGTCCGAACCGCTACCTGGTGCCGCTGCTCCCGCCGCTCGCCGTGCTCGCCGGTCTGGGGTTCGCGCGGCTCGTGGTGTGGATGGACACGCGGCGACGTGGCCCGGTCGCGGCCGCCGCGTGCGTGCTTGCGGTCGCGCTCGCGGCACCCGGCCTGGCGCTCCAGGTCGGGTGGGTCGCCTCGGCGCCCTCGACGCTGCCCGGCGTGCAGGCGCGCATCATGGCGATCGTCCCGCCGGGGGCCGCGATCCAGGGCGATCTGGCGCCGATCCTCGCCATGAGGGCCCGGGCCGTGACGATCGTGTCGCGGCCGGCCAGCCAGGTCAACGCCGGGGATCTCTACGCGACGCGCGGCGTGCGTTGGGTGCTCACGACGGGGCCCGCCCCCGCGTGGGCGCCGCTCCACCGTGCCGCGTGGAACGCGCGGACCAGCGTGCTGTGCGTCTCCTGGGGCCCGGGCCGGACCTGCCTCTACCGGCTGCCCTGAGCCGACAGCAGGCGAGGCCGGGGCGGCGGGGGCCAGCTCCAGTCGACGGGCAGGGCCGCCCCCGCGAGCGCGCGCCGTCTCCCCAGCTCGGTCGGTGCAACCACCAGCAGCCGGTCGGTCCGCGTCGCGCGACCCGCCTCGGCGCCCCAGATGCGCGTCGACTTGCGGTGCGCTGCGATCTCGTCGGGCGCGATCCCGGCCAGCCGGTAGCCCTCGGGCTCGGCCGCTCCCTCCCAGACGCGGCCCGCGAGCCCGATCTCGCTGCGCAGCCGGTGCCCGCCGTCGGATTCCACGTCGCCGAGCACGAGCACGACCACGGCGTCGTCCGCCAGCACCTTGCGCAGATCCGCGAGCACCTCGCGCAGGAACCTCAGGTAGGCGGGGGGCCGGTGCGCGTGGTCGAGCGTGGCGTCGACGTCGGCCGCGCAGAGCCCCAGGAACCAGAGCCGCAGCCAATTGCAGGCGCCGTAGCGGACCACGCGCAGGTAGGGCGGGCTCGTGACGACCAGGCGTACGCGTCCCGGCAAGGCCCTGCGGTGGAGCGCGTCCCGTGTCCGGGTGCCGGCGTCGCGCGCATCCCCGAAGAGCGCGATCCCGCGCGTGGACGGCAGCGGATCCCGCAGCAGCCGCCGGAGCTTGACCGCCAGGGCGTCGAAGACGTCCCGCGGCTCCGGCCGGAGGCCCTGCGTTTCCGCGTACCGGAGCACGTACGCCGGCGGCATCGAGAAGGTGTTCGGCATCAGCGTCGAGAGAAACGTATGGCCGTGGCCGTGGAGGATGCCCGCAACCGTCGCCGCCAGGAACCGGTCGGTCCGATGCGACCGATCGAGCGCCGCGCGCAGGAAGAGGAGCTGGTGGAGGGTGCGGGGGTGGAACTGGATCCGCACCTCGGCCGGGATCGCCGCGGCATCGATCTGGTCGGCCGGGAGTGCAGGGCTCCGGGTGGTCTCCAGCGTCGACCAGCCGGCGCGCAGATCGGCCAAGCGCTCGTACAGCTCAGCCGCCTCAGGCGGGTCGACTTTGGCGGCTGTCAGCAGGTGCGCCAGCGGGTTCAGATCGTTCCCGATCCCCACCCGGCCCTCCGCGCAGGCCTGCAGTGGTGTCGTGCCGCGGCCACTGAACGGGTCCAGCACCACGTCGCCCGGGCGTGTGTAGCGGGCGATGAACGCGTGGGTCAGCCCGGCCGGGAACGCGCCGAGGTAGCTGCACATGGGGTGCAGTGCGTGGCCCCACAAGCGGCGCACGGCCTTCCACTCGAGCTCGACGGGGAACGCGGGGAGGCCGATCGCGGGTTCGGCCGGCGCGAACGCGCTCACCGGCGGCAGGTCCGCGGCTGATCGGTACGCCGGCTCGGGACGCAGCGGGAGCGTCAACTGCCAGGGCCTCGACGGCGCCCACGCCGGGCGCGGGCCCGCAAATCTAGCACCGACCGGGCGGTCTCCGCGGGGCCAACGGTGCCCGGATCTCGTTTCCCGGCCGGCGGCCTCGCGCGGCCGGGGTCAAGGGGCCGGGCCGCGCCGCTCGCCACGTGCGGGCTGCAGCGCAGGGTAGGATTCGGGTGGGTCCCCGTAGCTCAGTGGACAGAGCAACCGCCTTCTAAGCGGTCGGTCGCAGGTTCGAATCCTGCCGGGGACGCCTTAACAACCTCGGGGAGTACGACGGCCAGGCCGTGCGCGTATGCCGCCGGGGCCAGGCGTGCCGAGACGAAGCGCGGACCCGCGCTCGCTGGCCCGCGCGCGGATCGCGGCCGTCGGGAGCGGCGGCCGGCGATCGAGGAAGACCTTCGCCGATCATCGCGCGCGTCGCCGACCAGTTGACGGGGCCACGACAATCGAACCCACCGGGGTTCGGCGGACCCGCCGCGATCTGCTGGGGGCGGCAAGGAGCGATCAGATGCAGGCAGCGGACCCGTTTCCGGCCAGCGCCGTGAGGCCGCCATCGCCATCGGCGCGCTGTACCTGCGAGCATTGGGTCGACTGTGATTGCGCCTGTCACGGCCGATACTGCGACCCGTCCCACAACACCTGCGACATCGCGTTCTTGCCGGACGAGGGCGGCCTCACGCGCTGGGGTTGCCCCACCTGCACGCCCGGGGAGGGCGCTCCGCATGACCTCGGGTGTGAGCTGATCGGCTGGCACGTGCCACTCGGGCGAGGGCCGGACACGGCGCGCTAGCGGGTGGGGGCGCCGGGGGAGCGCAGGCGGCCGGGCAGATATGCGGCCGAGGTGCGGGTGCGGCCCGGCCAGCCGTGGGCTGCCGGGGTCGACTTGTTCGCGATAGTCGAGGTGCTCGTGCTCGTGCTCGCGCCACCCGAGGTCCAGCAACGCTCATCCAGTGCGCGTCTCCGCCTCGCGCCGCCCAGGGGCAACCAGCGTCTTCAGCCGGTCGCGTTCCTCCGGCAGAAGCCCGGCCGGTCGCACCCCGCGGCTGGCACCTGCCAACTTGAGGAGCGTCGAGCGGGTCGCCAGCCGGGGCTGGGACTGGGCGAGGCGCTCCCAGACGGGCACCGCGCCCAGCGCCTGGAGCTCGGCGAGTGTGGTGATCCCGACCGCGCGCAAGGCCGCCGCGAGCGTCGCGCCGATGTTCACCGCGGCCCCGATCTCGTCGTCACGTGCCGGTCGGCGGCTAGATC
>JAKAMV010000469.1 GCA_021812735.1 Chloroflexota bacterium
CGGGCAAGGCTGCGCGGCGGGGACGATCCCCATCACCCCGCCCTTCGCCAGGCGATCGACCGCGTCCGTGCGGACACTACACCGCCGTCCGGGGCTTGACACTTTCATCCGTACCGGGTGGGTGCCGGCGCCGCCATGGACCGGGTCTCGGACCGAGACTGGCCCGAGCGGGCCCGGCTCGCGGCCCGGCGCCCGGCCGGATACGGAAGCGCTCGGCGCGGCTCGCGGCCCGGCCCGATACGCTAGCGTCCGGCGAGCACCCAGGCGGACCCGCCGGCGCCGTCGCGCACCTCCACGCCCGCGGCGAGGAGCCGGTCGCGGATGAGGTCTGCCGCGGGCCAGTCCTTCTGGGCGCGGGCGCGGTCGCGGAGCTCCAGCAGCGCGTCCACGAGCGGGCCAATCTCGGCCCGCGGATCACGGGACCCGGACGCGGCCTGTTCGCCGAGGCGCACAACGAGCGCCCGGAAGGTGGCCGCCGCGTTGTCCAGGTCCGGGGTGTCCTCGCCCGACCGGAGGCGCCCTTCCACGACGTCGGCGAGCTCCAGCAGGGCCGCCACGGCCTCGGCCGCGTGCCCGGCGTCAAGGGCGGCCACGAAGGTGCCCTCGAGGTCCTGCATCTGATCGCGGACGGAGGCGGCGGGCCTGGCGGGCCGCTCCACGGCAACGGGTTCGGCCAGCGCGGCGGCACGCACCTCCTCGGCGGGCTCGCCGACGGCGAGATGGCGCGCCGCCTCGCGCAGGGCGGAGATGGCGAGCACGGAGCCCGGCCCGAAGAACGCGCTTCGCCCGCCGACCCGGACGGTGGCCCCGCCCAGCCCGGACACGGTCGCCGTGCCGGCCTCGAGGTCGAGCACCAGCGCCGTGTGGCTGTCCACGCCCAGCACGAACACGTCGTCGGGGAGCATCGCCTCGAGCATCCGGAGCCGCCGCTCGCCCATGTAGCAGAAGCGAGTGTCGTGGGTGCCGCCCTCGGCGTTGTCGTAGTGGGGGACCACGGCCGCGCGCAGCCCGGTGGCCGGGCCCAGCAGGTCCAGCCCGGGCAGCCAGCTCGGCGCCTCTCCGGCCTTGTAGATCTCGTAGACGGGGATCGTCAGCACGCCGAGCGTGAGCGCCGCGGCCGAGGCCATGGTGACGATGCCCCCGGAGGCCAGCTTGCCGGCCAGGGCGTCTGGTATGGGCCCGCCGGCCCAGTGGCGCAGGGCGTAGGACGGGCTGCCCGGGCCGGCCATGACGAAGCGCGCGCCACGGATGCGGGCGAGCGCGGTCGCCGCGACGACCGGATCCACGTTTGCCGTGCGGTAGCTGGCGACCTCGACGGGAACGCCCACGCTGGTGGCGAAGAACTCGACCGTGCGCGCCGACAGCTCGTCCGCGTTTTCCTGGAATCCGTACGGCGTGTCCACGATCGCCGCCGGGACCGGCCCGCCGAGGCGGTCGAACAGCGCGCGGTGGACCTTGGCCATCGTGGGCGCGGTCTCGCCCGAGCCCATGATGGCGAGGATGCGGGGCCCGGCGCTCACGCGAAGAACCCGTCGGAGACGGCGTCGATCATCACGTCGGCCACTTCGGCCGGGTGCTGCGCGTGGATGTCGTGATCGCCCGTGATGGAGTGGACGCGGGCGGTCGGCAGGCCCGCTCGCGCGGCCTCGACCTCTGCGTCGCGGGTCAGGGCCCGACCGCCGGGCCGGGCGGGCCGAGCCGGCAGCAGGAGCACCGGGACCGCCACGGCCGCGTAGCGCTCCGACGGGCGGTGCTCCCACATGCCGCGCAGCACCGCGATGTGGCGCTCGAAGGTCAGCCACGGCGCGGCGGTCCCGTCCGGGCGCCGCTCGAAGTTGGCCAGCATGCCGGCGATGCCCGACTCGGGCCAGTCCGGGTGGTTGGCGCGGACGCGGGCCTCGATGTCCGCGAGCGGGCGCCCGGCGAGCCGCGGCGGCGCCAGCGCCTCACGGCAGGCCTCCCAGCTCGGGAAGGCGGATGACGGCTCGAACCAGCCGCCGTCCACGCACACGAGGCCACCGACGAGGTCGGGATGCCGCGCCCCCAGCTCGATGGCCACGTTGCCGCCCCACGACTGGCCCGCAACGATGGGGCGCTCGAGGCCGAGCCGGCCGATGAGCGCGGCCAGGTCGTCGGCCACGGTGGGCACGTCGTACGGTCCGTCGGGCTTGGACGAGCGACCGTGGCCCCGAAGGTCCACGGTCACGGCGGCATGGCCTCGCTCGGTCAGCCGGCCGGCCACGCCGTCCCAGAGGCGCGCGTTGGAGGCCAGCCCGTGCGCGAGCACGAACGTGGCGGAACGGAGCGCGGGCGTGGCCGGCGACCAGAGATCGGAGGCCAGCTCCACGCCATCTGCGACGGGGACCATGCGGGTGTCCATGGCGACATCTTGCCCCCGGAGCGCAATGCCGGCAGCGGGGTATCGTGGCGGCGTCGCGACGCCGGTCCCGTGCCGTCCGCCGGCGACGCCGGCAGCGAGGGGTCGAGCGCATGAGGAGACGGTGGGCCGTCGGCGGGACGGTGGTCCTCGTCGTGGCCGTGGCCGGGGGCGTCGCCCTCGCCGGTGCGCTCGGCGGCGGGGCGCCGAAGGTCACCTACCTGACCGCGACTGCCCGGGTGGGCGATGTGGTGAGCACCGTGTCCGTCACCGGCTCGGTGCAGCCGGTGGAGACGTATGCGCTCGCCTTCGGGCAGGCGCCTGTGAGAAACCCCAAGGCGTCGAGCGCCAGCGGGGTCGGCACGCCCTCGGCCCAGCAGTGGACGGTGGACTCCGTGCGCGTCCGGGCCGGCGATCAGGTGACTGCCGGCCAGGTGCTGGCGAGGGCCGACCCGGCCGACGCGGAGGCGGCCCTCACGACGGCGCGCCTGAACCTCGAAGCCGCGCGGGCCCGGCTCGCGCTCGACGCGGCGCCGGTGACGGCCAACGCCAAGGCCAGGGCCAAGCTCGCGATCACCCAGGCCAGCCGCCAGCTCTCGCAGGCGCGGACCGCCCAGGCGCAGGCCGCCGCCACGGGACGGCTGGCGGTCGCCCAGGCGGAGGCCGTCGTGGCCGACGCCCAGGCGAAGCTGGCCGACGACCAGGCCGCGTCGCTGCCGGCCACGGTGACCTCGGCCGACGGGGCCGCGGTCAAGCAGGCGCAATGGGCCTTGGCCGCCGCCCGGCAGCAGGCGTCCGGGGCCAACTCCCAGGCGGCCGCCGCAGTCCAGAACGCCCAGCTCGGCGTGCAGTCGGCGCAGCTCGCCTACGACGGGACGACCGCGGTGAACACCGACGCCGCCGTGGCGGCCGACAGGGTGGCCGTGGCGCAGGCCGAGACGGCCGTCTCGAACGCCCAGACGACGCTCGACCGGCTGACCCTCACGGCGCCCATCGCCGGCATCGTGTCCTCGGTGGCAATCCAGCCGGGCGACGTGGTGAGCGGCACCGTCATCGTCCTGCGCGGGGCGGCGCTCGAGGTGGTCGCCTCGGTGACCGAGGCCGACCTGCCGGCCGTCAGACCCGGGCAGCCAGCGGACGTGGCGATCGGCGCCCTGGGCGTCTCCGCGAAGGGCGCGGTGACCGAGGTGGACGTCGCCAACGCCACCAAGAGCGCGAGCGGGGTGGTGTCGTACTCGGTGACGGTCTCGCTGCCGAGCGCCCCCGAGCGAACGGCACCATCGATGACCGCCGACGTGGCGATCACCACAGCCACCGCGGCCGGCGTCCTGTGGGTGCCGACGTCCGCGGTGGGCGGCGCGGCCGGCGCCTACACCGTCCAGGTCCTCGACAGCCCCGGCAAGACGCACGCCGTGGCGGTCGGGGTCGGCCTGATGACGCCCGCCCAGGCTGCGATCACCTCCGGCCTGGCAGCGGGCACCACGGTGGTCACCGGCGTGGTGACGGCCAAGGACCTGGTGACCACCTTCCCCACGGGACCCGGCGGCGGCACGCCGGCGCCCGCGGCCACCGGTCAGTAGTGGCCCGGACGCCCGATCGACCGGTGGCCAGCCCGTGATCTTCGCGGAGCTCATCCCGCTCGCGTTCTCCAGGCTGGCCGCCGCGCGCCTCCGCGCGGTGCTCACGATGCTTGGGGTGATCATCGGCGTCGGCGCGATCGTGGCGCTGGTGTCGGTGGCGCAGGGCGCCACGTCGGGCATCACCAATCTCATCGAGGGCCTGGGCGTCAACCTGCTCCAGGTCAGCCCGGGCGCCTCGTCAAACGGCTTCCTGCGCGGCGCCGCCGGCTCGGCGACGACGCTCACGATCGAGGACGCGCAGGCGATTGCGAGCATCCCGGGCGTGGCGCAGGTGGCACCCCAGGCGTCCACGGTCGCGGTGGTGGTGGCGGGTTCCGCGAACACCACCACGTCCATCACCGGGGTCACGCCCGAGTTCGCCCCGGTGCGCGCCTATGACGTCTACCGGGGGGCGTTCATCACGGCCGCGGAGGCGGAGCGCCGGCTGCGGGTGGCGGTGCTGGGCTCGGCCACCGCCGACAACCTTGGCCTGGGCGGGAGCTCGGTGGGCACGCAGGTCGCCATTGGCGGGGTGCCGTTCACGGTGGTGGGGATCCTCCAGCCCAAGGGCATCCTCGACGACCAAGTGCTGATTCCGCTGCCGACCCTGCGGGACTACTTCGTGGCGGGCGCGTCGCTCTCGGCGATCTCGGTGTCGGTGGTCCAGCCGGAGACCATCCCGCTGGTCAAGTCCCAGATCAGCGAGTTGCTGCGCCAGCGGCACGGCCTGGCCGTCGGGGCCGCCGACGACTTCACGATCATCGACCAGGCCCAGCTGCTGTCCGCCTTCGGCACGATCACCGGGTTCCTCTCCCTCCTGCTGGCCGGCATCGCGTCCATCAGCCTGCTGGTGGGCGGGATCGGGATCATGAACATCATGCTGGTGTCGGTGCGCGAGCGAACCCGCGAGATTGGGATCCGCAAGGCCGTGGGTGCGCGCGGCCGCGACATCCTCGTCCAGTTCCTGTTCGAGGCACTCGTGCTGTCCCTGTCAGGCGGCGTCATCGGCGTCGCGTTCGGCGTGGCCGCGAGCGCCGTGATCGGAGCCATCGCCGGCTGGGGACTCAATGTGTCGCCCGCGACCGTAGCGCTGGCGGTGGGGTTCTCGCTCGTGGTGGGTGTGGTCTTCGGCGTCTGGCCCGCCCGCCAGGCCGCCCGGCTCGACCCGATCACCGCGCTCCGGTACGAGTAGGGCCCGGCGCGCTGGTCGCGTGCCGTGCCTGCCTGCCCGATACCCTCCACGCGTGGTTCCCGTCCTCGTCCGGCACCGAGCCGTCGCCTTCGCGCTGGGCTGCTGGTCCTTCGTGCTCATCGGCTGGAGCGGCCTGCTGGTGCCGTCGCTGGCGCGCGAGGTGGAGGGCGGGTTCGGCCAGACCGACGTGGGTCTGGGCCTGTTCTACTTCGTGACCTCCGTCGCGTATGCCGCGGGCTCGATCCTGGGCGGGATGGCAACCGAGCGGCTGGGCCGCCGGCTGATCTACTCGGTCGCCACGGCCCTGCTGGCGGCCGGCCTGGTGGCGCAGGGGCTCACCGGCGACTGGGCGTCCTTCATCTGGTACGGCGTCGTCCGGTCGGCCGGTGCCGGGGCAATCGACGGTGGCGGCAACGGGCTGGTGCTCGACCTGTTCGCCGGCAGCCGGGGCGGGCGCCTGAACCTCCTGCACCTGTTCTACTCGGTGGGCGCGCTCGGGGCGCCGTTCGCGCTGGCGGCGCGCGACCTGGTCGGGCTGTCCTGGCAGGCAGTGGTGGTGGGCTCGGGCCTGGTCGCGGTCCCGCTCGCCCTGGCCCTCGCGGTCACGGACCTCGCGGACGGGCGGGCGCGACCGCACGTGGCGTCGGACGGCCGTCCCTCGAGCCTGATGGCGTTGCCGCTGCTGGTCCTCGCCGTCGCCATCGCGTGCTACGTGGCGTCCGAGATCGGCGTGTCCAACTGGCTGGTCCGCTTCCTCGCCGCCGCGCCGGCCGCCACCGCCACGTCGGCGCTCGGGCTGTTCTGGGCGGGGCTGGCCGTCGGGCGCCTCGTGGGCAGCCGGATCGCCGACCGCTTCGATCACCTCGGCCTGGCGATCCTCGCCTCGCTGGGCGCCTCGGTCGCGCTCGTCGGCGCGGTGCTCGCGCCGTCGCTGGCCGCGTCGGTCCTGCTGTTCGCGGTGGTGGGCTTCGCGGCGGGCCCAATCTACCCGCTGATCGTGGCGATCGCCGGCGAGCGTTTCCCGGGCCGGGCGTCGGCGGTGGCCGGCGTGATGGTCGCCGCGTCGGTGGTGGGCTCGGTGGTGTACCCGCCGCTGATGGGTGTGATGTCGGTGACCGTTGGCCTGCCGACGGCGATGGCCGGGACCGCGGTCGTGGCGGTCGCCTGCGCGGGCGCCCTCGCGATCGTGGCGCGGATGCCGGCGGAGCGGGCCGCCGTGGCGAGCTGAGGAGGAGCCGACATGGCGGACGACCGGATCGACCTGGGGTCGGGCCCGCGCGACTGGCAGCCCAACCCGCGCGACCGCTCCTGGTCGTGCGCGCCCGCGGCAGCCGACGTGGTGGCGTTCCACCGCTCGCTCGAGGGCTACGAGCCGACGCCGCTCGTGGAGCTCCCGGAGGTTGCCGCTCGCCTGCGTGTCGGCCGCGTCTTCGCCAAGGACGAGACGAGCCGGCTGGGCCTGCCCGCGTTCAAGGCGCTGGGCGCGTCGTGGGCCGTCCACCGCGCTCTCGAGGCGGGGCTCGGCGGCGCGGCGCCGGTCACGTTCGCCACCGCCACCGACGGCAACCACGGGCGCGCGGTGGCGAGGTTCGCCCGCCTGCTGGGGCACCGCGCCCGCGTGTTCGTCCCGGCCGGGGTTTCCGCCCGGGCGATCGCCGCCATCGAGGCGGAGGGCGCGCCGGTGACCGACGTGGGCGGCTCCTACGACGACGCCGTCGCGGCCGCGGCCGCCGCCGCCGAGGCCACGGGCGCGGTGCTCCTGCAGGACACCGCCTGGCCCGGCTACGAGCAGGTCCCGCGCTGGATCGTGGAGGGGTACGCCACCCTGTTCGCCGAGGCGGACGACCAGCTGGCGGCGCGCGGGATCGCAGGGCCGGACCTGCTCTTGGTGCCGGTGGGCGTGGGCTCCCTGGCGCAGGCCGCGGTCACCCATGCCCGGAGCCGGCCTGACCCCGCCCGCACCGCGGTGGTGAGCGTGGAGCCTGCCGTCGCCGCCTGCGTGCTGGCGAGCCTGCGCGCTGGAGAGGCCGTCACGGTCCCCACCCGGGTAACGACGATGGCGGGGCTCAACTGCGGGACCCCGTCGAGCCTCGCCTGGCCGGTGCTCCGGGCGGGTCTCGACGCGGCGGTGGCCGTGGGCGACGACGAGGCCGCCGCCGCCGCGCCGATCCTCCGCGCGGGCGGGGTGGACGCTGGGCCGTGCGGCTGCGCGTCGCTGGCGGGCGCGACGGCCGCGCTGACGGGCGACGGCGCGACGGCGCGGCGGGCGACGCTGGGGCTGGGCGAGGACGCCGTCGTGCTGCTGGTGGTGACCGAGGGGGCGGCCGCGAACCCTGGCTGACCGTCTAGCGCTTCGCCTTCTTGTGGCCCTTCGTCTTGCCCCGCTTGCGGGGTTCGTCCGCCGGGTCCCCGTCCGGCGCCGGGCCGTCATCCGCGACCGGCGCGTCCTCGCCACCCGGGCCCTCGGCGATGAGATCCGCGCGCGCCCGCTCCAGGG
>JAKAMV010000470.1 GCA_021812735.1 Chloroflexota bacterium
CCTCGGCACCCGTACACCATCCGCGACCAGGTGGGCCTTCGCCGGCTCCAGGGGATCGCCGTTTCCCCGGACGGGCGGCGGATCGTCCTGAAGATCGAGCGCCTCGCGCCGCACGAGAACGCCCTTCACGCGCACCTCTGGATCGTCAATGCCGACGGGAGCGGTCTGCGCCAGCTCACCCGCTCCGGTGGCGGCGACACCGACCCCACCTTCGCGCCGGACGGGCGGACGGTGTACTACATCTCGCGGCTGGCGTCCGGGGGGCGGCAGATCGTCGCGCTGCCGCTGGACGGCGGCGAGCCGGTGCCGGTGACGGCGTCGCCCGTGGACGTCGAGTCGTTCGTCCTCTCGCGCGACGGCCGCCGGGTCGCCTTCTCGGCGGCGGTCTTCCCCGACCCCGCGGGTGACACGCTTGCCTCCACCGCCCGGCGGCTCGCGGAGGACGCCGGCCGTTCCGCGACCGGGCGGGTCCACGACCGACTCTTCGTCCGCCACTGGGACGAGTGGAGGGCCGGCCGGCGGCGTCACCTGTTCGTCCAGGGGATCGGCGGCGGTCGGGCGGTGGACGTCATGCCGGCGATGGACGCCGACGCCCCGAGCCGGCCGTTCGGCGGCCACGAGCAGTTCACGTTCACCCCCGACGGCGCCGGGGTCGTGTTCACCGCGCGCGACGTGGGCCGGGAGGAGGCATGGAGCACGGATCTCGACCTGTTCCTTGCCCCGGCGGACGGAAGCGCGCCGCCGGTGAAGCTCACCACGGAGAACCGCGCGACAGACCTGGACCCGTCCTTCAGCCCGGACGGGACGACCCTCGCCTACCTCGCCATGAGCCGGCCGGGGTACGAGGCCGACAAGCAGACCGTGGTCGTCCGCGACTGGCCGGACGGTCGGGATCGCCGGCTGACGGATGGCTGGGACCGGAGCGCCGAGTCGCTCGCGTGGTCCCCGGACGGCCGGACGCTCTACGTGACGGCCGAGGACACGGGCCAGCGCGGCCTGTTCGCCGTCGACGTCGCGACAGGGTCGGTGAGGACCATCGTCGACCGGGGGCATGTGTCGCACGTCCGGGCCATCGGGGACCGGATCTTCTACGTCCTCGACTCGCTCGATGGTCCGGCCGACCTTTACGCGTTGGTCGCCGGGAGCCACCGCAGGCTCACCCGCCTGAACGAGACGCGGCTGCGCGGCGTTGCCCTCGGCGAGGCAGAGCAGTTCTCGTTCGCCGGCTGGAACGGGGAGACGGTGCACGGATACCTCGTCCGCCCGCCGGATTTCGACGCGTCCAGGAAGTATCCGATCGCATTCATCATTCACGGCGGCCCACAGTCGAGCTCCGGGAACGACTGGCATTACCGCTGGAACCCGCAGGTGTACGCGGGGGCGGGCTATGCGGTCGTGATGATCGATTTCCACGGATCGACGGGCTACGGGCAGGCCTTCACCGACTCGATCCGCGACGACTGGGGCGGCAAGCCGCTCGAGGACCTGCGGAAGGGGTACGCGGCCGCGCTCGAGCGATATCCCTTCCTGGACCCGAGCCGTGCGGCCGCCCTCGGGGCGAGCTTCGGCGGCTACATGATCAACCTGATCGCGGGCGTCTGGAACGAGCCCTGGCGCTGCCTCGTGACGCACGACGGGAACCTCGACGAGCGGTTCGCCTATTTCGCGACCGAGGAGCTCTGGTTCCCCGAGTGGGAGCACGCCGGCACTCCGTGGGAGAACCCGGCGAGCTACGAGAAGGACAGCCCGGTCCATCACATCGCCGCGTGGCGCGTCCCGACCCTCGTCATCCACGGCGCGCTCGATTTCCGCGTGAGCGACGCGGAGGGTCTCGCGGTGTTCACCGCCCTCCAGCGGCGCGGCGTCCCCTCGCGGCTGCTGTACTTCCCCGACGAGAACCACTGGGTGCTGAAGCCGGCGAATTCCGTCCTGTGGCACGACACCGTCCTCGACTGGCTGGCGCGCTGGACGGCCGATCAGCCGGCGGACGCCGCAGGAACGATCGGCTGAGCCCGGGAGCGAGGACTTCCCTGGGGGTTGGTGACCGGCCGGGTCAGCTGCTCCTGATCCACGCCGCGAGGTCGGCGACGAGCTGCGGGTCGACGTGGCCCGGCACGCTGTACTCGGCCGGGGTGGGGGGTCCGCTGCCGTCGAGCAGCAGGTGGTCCATCGCGGGGTAGGTCCTGAAGGTCACGTTCGCGTGCCCGGCGAGCGCCTGCTCCCAGGGCTGCAGCTCGGATGGCGGCACCTGGTAGTCCCGGCCGCCCTGTGAGAAGAACATCGGGACCTGGAGCCCCGCGGCGACCGCCAGCGGGTGGTAGGTCTGCAGGTCGAGCCAGTAGGACGCCGGGGTGTTGAGGGGCAGCTTGGACGTCGGCGTCGAGGGCGACAGGCCGGGCGATTCGGCGAGTGCGGCCTGCTGCTTCAGGGTGGCCAGTTGCTGCTCCACCTGCGGGCTCGGGCTGCCCTGGAGCGAGGCGAGGTACTCCTCCTGGATCACCACGAGCTCCGCAAGCGGGGTGCTGGGCGCCTCGAGCAGCGCGATGCCGGCCAGCTTGCCCGGGATCTCGGCCGCGATCCGGGGGGCGAGATACGCACCAAGGCTGTGCCCCACGAGGAACACCCGGGACGGGTCGACCTTCGGGGTCCTGCGCAGGAGCGCGACGGCGGCCTCCGCGTCGTCCATCGTCTCCTGGTGCACCGTGATGCTCGTGTCGGCTGCCATCTGCGTCGCGTACACGAGCGTGCGCTTGTCGTAGCGCAGCACGGCGATGCCCTGCGAGGCCAGCCCCCAGGCAAGGTCCTCGAAGGGCTTGTTCGGCCCGAACGTCTCATCGCGGTCCGCGGGCCCGGACCCCGCCACGAGGACGGCCGCCGGGAAGGGACCCGTCCCCACCGGCATCGTGAGCGTCCCGGGCAGCGTCCACGGCGCCGATCCCACCGTGACGCTGGACTCGGCGAAGGAGCCCGGGTGGACATAGGCGGCGGGTGAGGCCGACGCTGCCGCCACCGCGGCGACGTGGAGCCCGATGACCTGGCCCCCGGGGCTCACGGCGACGTTCAGCGTGACCGTGGCATGCGCGAAGCTCACCGCGACGGCCACCAGGGGTCCGGACGCCGCCGGGGTCGTGGACACGCTCTCGATCGCGCCGAACGCGCCGTACTGGGCCACCAGCGATTGCTCGATCTGCTGGAGTTTCGAGGCGGGTGCCGCGGCGGCCATGACCGGATCCTCCATGGCCTGCGCGCCGGTCCAGTCGCCACGGGAGAGGGCGTCGATGTAGGCCCTGCCGATGGAGGCGGGATCGCCGCTGCCACCCGGGACGGCCGAAGGGGCCGCTGCGCGGGCAGGCGAACCGGCCGGCGTGCTCGACCCGCACGCGGCGCACACGGCTGAAACGAGGACGATGAGCATCCAGCGACGGAACATGTCGCGGTTCTCCTTGTTCGTCCGAGCGCAGGCTGCGGTCGCAGGGTGCCGCCACCGGACGGGCCGGCGGGGCGGCCGCGCAACCGCTCAGGCGGTCCGCGTCCCCAGGGCGTCGAGCGTCATCGCCCGCTGCAGCGCAGCGGCCCGCATGTCGGGCGCGATCTCGACCGGACCGCCCAGCGCGATGGCGTTGATCGCCGCCTGCGCCGCCTCCTCGACCACTCCGCCGATGAAGACGGCCAGCTCCGCGGTGCGGTGGAAGACGAGCACGCCGTGGTTGGCCAGAAGCACGGCGGGCACGCCGGACTGCACCGCCGCGCGGATGTTGGCGACCGCCTGTTCGGACCCTCGCGGACCGTACGCGGCAATCGGCACGCCGTCGGGCAGTCCGAACATCGCGAGCGCCTCGATCCAGCAGTCGATGGGGCGGTTGGCCACGGCGAATGCGGTCGCGTGCGGTGAATGCGTGTGGATCACGCAGCCGACGTCGGGTCGGTCCCGGTACATCGCCGTGTGCATCGCCACCACGGCGCCCTGGATCGGGGGCAAGCTGCCCTCGAGCAGGGGTACGTCGAGCGCGACGCGGACGATGCCGTCGGGCCGCAGCCCGTTGAGAGACGACGCGGCGGTGAAGTACATCTCCTCCGCGCCCGGCACGCGCAGGCTGACGTTGCCGCGCCCGTTCGCCGAGATCGCCCCGCCGGCGACGACGCGTGCCGCCGCGTCCAACACCTGGTCGACGAGATCCTTGTCCACCCCCAAGCCTCCGTCGCTCGCATGCGGGCCGCGCGGCGCGCCCACCCGGTGCGGTGCCGGGATTATGGGTGAGGCCACGCACGGCGACAAGACGAGCCCACGCACGGCGACAAGACACGGGCGCCTGCGGTCGGAGGCTCACGGCGCGGAGGCGGTCCAGCGCCACCGGCGGTCTTCCGGGATACTCGCGTCATGGACCAGCCGCCCGGAACCCGTGCGTCGGTCAGTCACGCCGCTCCCGTCGGCCTGGACGCCACGCTCGAGGCGGCCGACGACCTGGTGGCCGGGGCCCGCGATGTCCTGGACGCCAACTGGACCGGCTCCTACACGCGTCCCTCGCAGGCGCTCTATCCCCACCAGTGGAGCTGGGACTCGGCGTTCATCGCCGTGGGGCGGTCGTGGCACGACGCCGCGCGGGCGCGCCTCGAGCTCGAGACCCTGTTCGAGGCGCAGTGGCGGACCGGCATGCTTCCCTCGATCGCCTTCGATCCCTCGGCCCCGGCGGGGGCGTACTTCCCCGGCCCCGAGGTCTGGCAGGCCGAGCGGTCACCGGCCGCACCATCCGGGCGCCCCACGTCCGGCATCACGCAGCCGCCCATCCACGCGCGCGCCGCGCTCGAGGTCCATCGACGGGCTGCCGCCGGCGAGCAGTCCGCCTCGCTGGAATGGCTCGCCCGGCTCTACCCCCGCCTGTCGGCGCAGCTGCGCCACCTCGAGACGGCCCGCGATCCGAACGGCTGCGGGCTGGCTGCCATCGTCCACCCGTGGGAATCCGGGCTGGACGACTCGCCGGCGTGGGATCGCGATTTCGACCGGATCACGGTGCCGCCCGGCGCTCTGCCTCCGTACCGTCGGCGCGATCTCGACCATGCCGCGGCCGCCGACCGCCCCACCGACGCCGACTACGCGCGGTTCCTCTACCTGCTGACCCTCGAGCGGGACGCCCGCTACGAGGACGCGCCGGTCATGGCCGGCTCGCCCTTCCTGATCGTGGATCCGCTCTTCAACGCCGTCCTCCTCTGGTCGGAGCTCGCGCTCGTTGAGATTGCCGGGCTGGTCGGCGAAGACCCGGCGCCGCATCGTGCCGCGTCGCACCGCATCCGGGAGGCGTTGATCCGCGAGCTGTGGGTCCCGCGCCGGCGCCGGTTCTCGCCCTGGGACGTGCGGCGCAACCGCCGTGAGCCCGAGGACACGGTCGTCTCCTTCGCTCCGCTGCTCGACACCGAGCTGCCGGCCCCGATCGTCGACGCGATCTGCCGCGAGCTCGAGTCGCCGTCGTTCCACCCGCGCGGCCGGGGTCCGCACTACATCGTCCCGACGTACGACGAGCGGGCGGCCGACTTCGACCCCGAACGCTACTGGCGGGGCCCGGTGTGGCTGAACACGAACTGGCTCCTCTGGCAGGGTCTGCGCCAGCACGGCCGGGAGCGGCTGGCCGGCGAGGTGGTCGCAAGTTCGCTCGAGCTGGTCCGCCTCTCCGGCTTCCGGGAGTACTTCGACCCGCTGGATGGATCGGGCCATGGGAGCGACCGTTTCAGTTGGACCGCGGCGCTGATCATCGACATGGTGATGCGCCAGCGGCGCGCGGCGACGCAGGGCTGATCGCTCCGCCAGCGCCGCGCGGCAATGCAGGGCTGGTCACTCCGCCAGGGCGGCCGGAGGCCCGAGTGCCGGGAGGCTCCGCTATCCGCCTGCGCCGTCCGCGAGGCCTTCCCAGAGCGCGTCGACGCCGATCATCGCGGCGGCGGCCTCGAGGAGCTGCTGCTGCTCCGCCCACGCGGCCCGGGCCTCCGCGGCGTCCTGCGGCGCGAACGTCACGCGGTCGCCGGGCCGCAGCTGCCCGAGGCGCGGCCGCTCCCAGCGAGGGACGACCCCGACCACGGGATAGCCGCCGATCGTGGGCCCATCGACGAAGAGGACCACGGGCTGCCCGTCGGCGGGCACCTGGATCGCTCCCGGGGTGACCGGGTGCGACAGGATCTCGCGACCCGGTGGAAGGGCGGCACCCTCGAGCCGTATTCCCATCCGGTCGCTGGCGGACCCCACCCGCCAGGTCGCCGCCGCGAGTGCCTCCGCGGCGTCCGCCGGCAGGTGGCGCAGGTCGGGACCCGGGACGAACCGGAGCGGGCCGTCGACCAGGGCCGGGTGCGGTGCACTCCGGACCGGCCACGCGCGGCCGGTGGCGCCGAGGTCACCCCGGCGGAGCGGCAGCAGCACGTCCCCGGCGCGCAGCGGCCGGCCATCGATCCCGCCGATCCCCGCCGGCACGCACGTGGAGGCCGACCCCAGGACCCGCCGCGCCGCGACTCCCCCGGCAAGGCCCACGTACGCGCGCATGCCCGTGCGCGACCCGGCGAAGCGGATCTGCGATCCGGCCGGGAGGCGGTACACGGCTCCCGCCGGGAGCGGTCGACCGTCGTCCATCTCGGCGCCGAGATCGGCACCGGCGAGCGACACCGCGCAGGTCTCGACCGCACGAAGCTGCGTCCCGCCCAGGGTCACCTCGATCGCGATCGCGTCCTGGGGGGCCTGGGCGAGCAGGTTGGCGATCGCGAGCCCCCACGGATCGCAGGCGCCGGACGGTGGTACCCCAAGGTGGGCGAACCCCGGCCGGCCGCGGTCCTGGAGCGTGAGCAACGGCCCGGGGGCGACGACTTCCAGCATGGCTCAGTGGGGCACGAACCGGACCCGATCGCCGGGAGCCAGGAGCGCGGGGCGCTCGCGCCGGACGTCCCACAGGGGCGCCTCGGTCCGTCCGACCAGGTGCCACCCGCCGGGCGTGTCGAAGGGGTAGATGCCCGTCTGGCGGCCGGCGATCGCGACGCTGCCGGCCGGAACGCGGACGCGTGGCGTGGCGCGGCGAGGCAGGTCGAGCGGTGCCGGGACGACGCCGAGGTACGGGAAGCCGGGCACGAACCCCAGCACGAGCACGCGGTACTCGACGCCGGCGTGCAGCGCCACCACCTGGTCCTCCGACAGGCCCGTCCGCGCGGCCACCTCCGGCAGATCGGGCCCCTCGCTGCCGCCGTATCGCACGGAGATCTCGTGGAGGATGCCGCCGGCGGCCGCCTCCGACCGGCGGGTCGCGTCCAGGACCTCCGCGAGGAGGCCCCGGAGTGCCTCCTCGGCGCACCGATCCGGGTCGAACGGGACCAGCACGCTCGCGTGCCCGGGCACGGCCGTGTCGAGGCCCGGCACCGACGGGCGCCGGACCTCGAGTTCGGCCGCCGCGCGACGCGCCCACGCGTTGGCCCGGAGGTCGAGCTCATCGGAGAGAGTGACGATCAGGGCCGCGTCGCCCAGCCGGTCGATGCGGGGCGCGTGTCCCGCGGCGGGGGGATCAGCCACCGACGGCTCGGACCTCGATGCCGGCGGCGGCGAGGGCTCGCCGGACCGCGGCGGCGATGGCGGGTGCCCCGGGCGTGTCCCCGTGGATGCAGATGGTGTCCGCCGGGACGATGACCGTGGACCCGTCCGCGGCGGTCAGC
>JAKAMV010000471.1 GCA_021812735.1 Chloroflexota bacterium
CCGCGACCACCATGTGCTCGAAGAAGTCGCGCCGGGCCGCGATGGCCACGGCCGCGGTGCCGACGCCGCCGGCGCCGATCACCAGGATCCGCATGTCGAACACCTCGTCGAACCGGCGCCGGCGGGACGGGCCCGCGCGCGGGATATCGTTGGGGCCCCTCGCCCCGCTGCGCCCCATGATGTCAGCCATGCCGCCCGGCGTGCGCCGCCGGGCCGGCAGGCGGCACGGCCCCGCGACCACCGGTCTACACTCCGCGGATGCGTCCCGCCGCCCGTTGGCCTTCAGTTGGCCGAGTGCATGCTCGTGCCCGGCGCCCATGCCACAGCGGTCGATGCCGGTCGCTCGGGCTGCAAACGCGGGGAACGACCCGATCCGGTGGCTTGACCGCTGCATCCGTCTGCTGCACGCATCGCACCTTCGAGACGTGAGACCGCAGTGATCTCGTCACTGAGCTTCTCGACGCAGCGCGGCGTTGCCATGTACTGGGCAGCCGTCATCGTTGCCGCGGCCGTGATCGCGGCGAGCCCAGCCCCCCAGACGCGCGTGGCCGCACTCGGCGTGCTTGGTGCCGTCGGCGTCGGCGCTCTCCTGATCCGAGGCGTCCGCGCGGCCACCACGGACGCTCCGGCGTGGCTGTGGATAGCCCTCGGGCTCGCCTGCCTAGTGGTGGGCGCCATGGCGTCTCTGGCCCTGCAGGGCAGTCGCGCTTCAGTCGACGGGCTTCCCATGGCTCTCACTCTGCTCGCCTACGGCCCTCTGGTCCTGGGGCTCCTCGGGTTGCGTGCCAGAGGCGGCTCGCCACGAGTGCGCGCGCTCGCGGCCGACGGAACCGCCATCGACACGGCCATTGTGGCGATCACGAGCGTGCTCCTGGCGTGGGCGCTGGTGCTCGAGCCGCGGTTCGACATCGATGCCCAGCCGTTCCATCTGGGACAACTCCTCATCCCGGCGCTGGACGTTGGCGTGCTGGTGCTGCTCGGTCGGCTGGTGCTTGAGGGCGGGGTGTCGGTACGCGGCGTCGCCTTCTTCGCGGTCGGGATGGTCCTGCTCCTGGCCAGCGACGCGACCACGTTGGCATCCACCCTAGACCATACCTACCGCCCGGGCGGCCTGGTGGATCTCGGCTGGCCCCTTGCCTACGCCAGCCTGGGGGCTACGGCGTTCGCCCGGCCATGCACCCAGGGGTGCCGGATCGCCTGGCTCGAGCGACACGGCGTCACGATTCGGCTGGGCCTGGTGGGACTCGCGCTGCTGGCGCCGCCCATGCTCGTCCTCCTGCGCCTCCTGCGCGACATCCCGCGCGACGATCTGCTGCCCGTCGCCCTCGCCTCCCTGGCGTTGACCCTGCTGGTGATGCTACGCGCGCACCTGCTGACGCGGACCCTCATCGTAAGTGAGCGTCGCTTCCGTGCGTTCCTGGAACATCCGGGGCTGATGGCGTTCATCAAGGACGCAGGGGGCCGGTACTCGTACGTCAGCCCGGTGGTGGCCGAGGTCAACGGGTGGAGCGGGCCGGATGCGGTCCTGGGCCGGCGGGACACCGAGCTCTTCGATCCGGCGACCGCCGCGGCCTATGAGGCCGTCGACGCGACGGTCCGGCGCACCGGGACGACGGCGTCGCTCGAGGATGCGCGTCACCGGCCTGAGCGGGTTTGGGAGCTGCGCAAGTTCCCGCTGCCGGGCGAACCAGGAGCCGTGGCGCTCTTGGGCATCGACGTGACCGAGCGCGCGGCCGCCCAGGCCGAGGTGGAACGTCAGCGGTCGGTGCTCGCCGAGGCGGAGCTCGTGACGGATCTCGGCAGCTGGACCTTCGATGCCGCCACCGGGCTGAGCACCTGGTCGCCGGGGATGCGGCGCCTGGCCGGCCTCCCGGCGGATGAGACGCCGCTCACCCCGGAGGACGTCTACCGCCGCGTGCACCCCGACGACCTCTCAACCGTGCAGCAGCGGATCCGGACCACGTTGCGCACCTGCGCGCCGCTCGACATGGAGTTCCGTCTGGCCGGTTCCGATGGGACCAGCCGCACGGTCCACCTGGTCGGCCGCGCGGACCCGGCGCCGGACGGCAGCGCCGCGCGCGTCGTGGGCGCAGTCCGGGACGTGACCGCCGAGCGCGCGACGACCCGGCGGCTCGCCTTCCAGGCCGACCTGCTCGCGGCCGTCTCGGATGTCGTCATCGCGACCGATGCGGCGGAACGGATCACCTACTGGAACGCCGCCGCGGAGGACTTGTTCGGGCAACCGCGCGAGGCCATGCTGGGGCGTCGGCTGCGGGAGGTCGTCGCCGCCGAGCCCGCGGAGGTCGCGAGACTCCACGAAGCCCTGGCCGCGGGCGCTGCCTTCGAGGGCGACTGGGAGGTGCGACGCTCGGACGGGCAGCCGGCTTGGCTGCGCGCGCGCATGGTGCCACTGCCGGACGCGGCGGAAGGGACCTGGGGGAGTCTTCTCGTGGGCCAGGACATCACTGCGCGTCGATCGCTCGAGCAGCGACTCGCGCGGCTGGCTGGCGCGATCGATCAGACCCACGAAGCGGTCCTCACCCTCGATCGCAACGAGCGGATCACGTACGTCAACGCGACATTCGAGCGGCTGACTGGGTACTCGGCAGAGGAGGTACTGGGCCACCGGCCCGGCCTCCTCGCCACGCAGCGGATGAGCCGCGGCCAGGCCCGGGCCATGCGTGCAGCGCTGGCCGCCGGCCGGGTGTGGCAGGGTGACTTCGCCGACCGCTGCAAGGACGGCCGGATCCGCATCACCGAGAACACCGTTACCCCGCTGCGGGAACGGGACCTTTCGGTCGGCGGCTACGTGATGATCAAACGCGACGTCACGGAGCGCCGCGCCGCGGAGGCTACCGAGGCTCGGCGGGCCCGGGAGCGTGCGCTGATCGCCGAGGCATTGCGCGACTTGGTCAGCGAGCCGAACCCGGATCTCGCGGCCGAGGCGATCGCACTCCAGGTCCTGAAGTTGCCCGGCATTGCCCATGTCGCGCTTGCGCAAGTCGCGTTCGCAGGACAGGTCGTCCCCCTGTGTTCGGTGAGCCCCGAGGCGACTTATCCTCGCGCCGGACTCCCGTCCGGGCGGAGCGCGTACCTGCGTGAGCGCATCACGCAGGGTCCGTGGGTGGAAACGTGGGTGGCCCCGACGGCCGATCATCCGTATGGCGAGACCTTTCACCTGCTGGGGATTCGCGCCTTCGCGTACTTGCCCCTGACCCTTGGCGAGGACACGCAGGGTCTGCTCGCGGTCGGGTCCGCGGCGCCGGACGCGATCGCGCAGCTCACGGAGCAGCTGCCGGCATTGCAGGACTTCGCTGCCATCGCGGGCGCGTTGCTCGGGCCCCGGCTCGCTGGCCAAGCGGGTATAGATCGCCGCCGCGCAGCCGTCCGCGCCATCATCGACGCTGCGGCGTTCATGCCGACGTTTCAGCCAATCTGCACCCTGACCGATCGCCGCACGATCGGCTACGAGGCGCTCACCCGCTTCGCCGACATGCGGCGGCCGGATCTTCAGTTCGCTGAGGCGCGCGCCGTGGGTCTCGGGATCGACCTCGAGCTCGCCACCCTGGCCCGCGCCCTCGGCGCCGCGACCGCGCTGCCCCGGGGAATGGTGCTGCACGTGAACGCCTCGGCAGCGCTGCTGCTCGAGGGCGCCCGCCTGTCGGCGCTGCTGAACGGGCGGGAGGCGCGGGACCTCGTGGTGGAGGTCACCGAGGAGGATCGAGTGGATGACTACGCCGCCCTTCGGCGAGCCATCGCGAGGATCGGACCGAGCGTGCGTCTTGGGGTCGACGACGCGGGGGCCGGGTATGCCAGCCTGCGGCATATCCTAGAGCTCGCCCCCGCAGTGGTGAAGCTCGACCTCTCGCTGGTCCGCGGGATCGACGTCGATCCAGCCCGCCAGGCGCTGGTCGCCGGACTGTGTCGGTTCGCGAAGGAGGCCGGGATCGAGCTGGTCGCCGAGGGGATCGAGACCGAGGACGAGCTGGCCGCGCTGCGCAGGCTGGGCGTGCCCCTCGGACAGGGCTATCTGCTGGGTCGGCCAGAACCACCGCCCGAGGCACCGTCCCCCTGATGGCCTGGTGCAGTCTGCGTGCAGCTCCGTGCCAGTTCGTCGCACGCTCCTAGCTGGGCGTCGGCCAAGCTGAGCGGCCCGGGTCGCCGGCTATGGCCTTCGCGTCCTCGCTGCCGGCCAAGCGCTGACGAGCACGAGCCGGCGCTGATCGCCGCTGGCAACTGCGGGTGCCACGTCCGGGCCGGGTCACGTCCCCAGACTGGTGTAACAGCGCAGGCGGCCGACGACGGAGTCGGCCACCGCGTAATCCTCGCGTCGTTGGAACTGCAAACCGACGACACGGAGAACACCACGATGGCCGACGACAGGATGGCCGTGCTCGACACGGTGCGCAAGGCGATCGCGGAGGGCGACCGGGACTTCCTGCGCGAGGGGGTCCGCGTCCTCGCGCAGGCGGTGATGGAGGCCGAGGTGACCGAGCTCACCGGGGCCGCCAGGGGCGAGCGCAACCCAGACGCTCGGCTGACCCACCGCAACGGGTACCGCGACCGGCGCTGGGACACCCGCGTGGGCACGATCGACCTGGCGGTGCCGCGTGTCCGGGACGGGTCGTACCTGCCCAGCCTGCTCGACCCGCGGCGGCGGGCGGAGCGGGCGCTGCTGGCGGTGGTCCAGGAGGCGTACGTGTCGGGCGTGTCGACCCGACGGGTGGACGACCTGGTGCGGGCCCTGGGGATCGAGGGCATCAGCAAGAGCGAGGTGAGCAGGATCTGCGCCGCGCTCGACGCCGAGGTCGCCGCGTTCCGCGGCCGGTCACTGGGCGAGACGGCCTTCCCCGTACCTGTTCCTCGACGCGACGTACCTCAAGGTGCGCGAGGCCGGGCGCGTCGTCTCGATGGCGGCCCTGGTGGCGGTGGGCGTCGCCTCGACCGGCGAGCGCCGGGTGCTCGGGCTCGAGCTCCCCCCGGCAACGACGAGGGCAGCGCCTGGCCGTCGTTCCTGCGGGGCCTCGTCGGCCGGGGCCTCCGGGGCGTGCGCCTCGTCGTGCCGGACGACCACGCCGGGCTGGTGCGGGCGGCCCGCGAGCAGCTCCTGGGCAGCTCGTGGCAGCGGTGCAGGGTGCACTTCACGCGCAACGCCCAGGACCTCGTGCCCCGGCCGTCCCGGAGCATGGTCGCGAGCGCGATCCGGTCGGTGTTCGAGCAGCCGGACGGCGCCTCGGCCCGGGAGCAGCTCGACCGGGTGGTCGACGGCATGGCCGCCCGCTTCCCGCGCGTCGCCGGGCTGCTGGCGGACGCCGAGCCCGACCTGCTCGCCCACTTCGGATTCCCCGAGGGCCACCGCAGCCGGATCCGCTCGACGAACCCGCTGGAGCGGCTCAACAAGGAGATCAAGCGGCGGACGGGCGTGGTCGGCATCTTCCCGACGCGCGCCTCGGTGATCCGGTTGGTCGGGATGGTCCTCGCCGAGCAGGACGACGAGTCGCAGGACGGCCGGCGCCACTTCCGCCCGGAGACGATGGCGGCGATCGACGCCGCCCCGATCGAGGAGGTGGGCCAGCCGCTCCTGCTCGCGAGCTGATCGATCACGGGCGCGAGGGCGACCCTGTTACACACGTCGTGGGACTTGACCCCGGGCCGCCCGCGCGCCAACACTTCACGTGCTGTTCACGGGCCGGCAACGCGGAGGCGGAAACCTGCGGGCATGACCGCACCGGACATCCTCACCCCATCTGCGCCGGCGGGCGCTCCACGCTCGGTTTCGCCCACCCGGCTGCTGGCGTCAGCCCTGCTGCACGTGCTCGACCGCGACGAGCCGCTGCCGGCACGCTGGGGGGCGGTCCCCTTCGTCGCCGCGGTCGCGGCCCATCGGATCGCGCTGGCCGCCGTCTCCTCCGCGGCCGCCCTGGACCGGGCAGCCCCCGCCGGCACGGATCGCACGTTCAGCGGCGCCGTCACCGCCCTTGCCAGCGACCCGCTCGCGGCCGCGCTGGCGGTCAGGCGCCTGGAGCTGCTCCGCGGCTCGACCCTGCCGGCCTGGCCCGTCATCGTCCGCCACGGCGCGGCTCCTCGCGTGACCCACGCCGACCAGGGGCGGTGGTTCGGATGACGGATCTGCCGCCGGCCGAGGCGCCGGCCAGGGTGCCGGCCTGGGTCTACCGGCTCGACGTCGAGCCGCCGGCCCGCCACGACGGCTGGCGGCGCGCGATCCGGATCCTCCGCGTGCGGCGCCCGAGCCCGGGCCGCGGCCGACGCCGCTGAGGCCGGCCGCGGCCGCTCCTCCCGCTCAGCCGCTGCCGGAGCGCAGGTCCAGCACCCGGCCCCAGTGCAGCAGCCGGACGGCCACCAGCACGCCGAATGCGGCGAGCACCAGGATCGAAGCCGCCGCGATGGACGTGTCGAGGTTGCCCGACTGGAACTCGCTGTAGACCACGAGCGGCAGCGTCTGCGTGTGCCCCTCCACGTTGCCGGCGAACATGATGGTCGCCCCGAACTCGCCCAGCGCCCGCGCCCAGGCCATCACCAGCCCGGCGGTGAGCGCGGTGCCGGCCAGCGGCACCGTGATGTGGGCGAACAGCTGGCGCTCGGACGCGCCGTCGACCCGGGCGGCGTCCTCGAGATCGTGGTCGACGCCGGAGAAGCCGGTGCGGGCCGAGCGGATGAAGAACGGGGCGGCGACGAACCACTGGGCGATCACCACCGCGGCGGTCGTGAACGGCAGCTCGACGCCGATGACGCGCAAAGGCGGGCCGAGCAGGCCGTTGCGGCCGAGGAGGAGCAGCAGCGCCAGCGCCGCGACCGACGGCGGCAGCACGATCGGCAGGTCGATCACGGTCTCGAGCAGCACGGCGCCGCGGAACCGTCGGCGGGCCAGGAGCAGGGCGAGCGGCGTCCCGAGCGCCACCATCAGGACGAGGCTGGCGGCGGTGGTGACGAGGCTCAGGGTCAGCGCGTCCATCACCACGCGCATGCCCGCGGCGGCGGCGAGGGAGCCGTCGAGCAGCGCCCGAACCACGAGGGCCGCGACCGGCAGGCCGAGGACCGCGGCCACCGCGACGGCGAGCACCGTCACGGACGGGCTGGAGTCGAGCCGGATCCCGCGGGCACGGGATGACGGGGTGATGGCGGGGGCCGTCACGCGCGGCTCACGGCGACGGGGGCAGGAACCCGAATCCCGCCAGCACGGCGTGCCCGCTGCTGCCCGCGAGCCAGGCGAGGAACGCGGCCGCGGCCGCCCGGTGCGCCGACGCCTTGACGACGACGCCGCCATAGGACGCCGGGACATTCTCCGGGGCGGGGATGTCGATGGTGGCGACCGTGTCGGACGACTTCGCGTCGGTGACGTAGACGACGCCGGCGTCGCCCTCGCCGAGACCGACCTTCGCCAGCAGCGCCCCCACGTTGTCCTCCCGCGAGACGACATTGGCGGCATATCTGGCGGCGAAGCCGGCGCCGTAGGCCGGCAGCGCGGCGACCTTGGCCAGCCACTCGGCCGTGTACTTCTCGACGGGCACGCCGACCGCCGCGGCGATGACCTTGACGCCGCTCCTGCCGAGGTCGACGGGGCTGGTGATCCCGGCCGGGTTCGCGGTCGGGACGACGACCGTCAGCTCGTTGCCCGCGAACACCGTCATGCCTCCGGACGCCAGTCCCGCCTCG
>JAKAMV010000472.1 GCA_021812735.1 Chloroflexota bacterium
TCCCACGCCGCTGCCGCAGCGGCGCGCGCCGCCCGCCGCGCCGCCGCGCCGCTTCCCACGTCGCCGCGCCGCTGCAGCCAGCGACTCAACGGTGCGCCGGCGACACGACCCGCTCGCCCCGAGACGCAATCGTGCGGTCTGATGGCTGTGTGCCGTCTCGCAGCGCACGACCGCGTCGCCCGCGGAAGCATCCGAGCCGCGAACGCACCGTTCAGTCGCCAGGCGATGCATCGGTCCTCCGCGCCCTGCTGGGGGCCGAAGCATGCGAACGGCCCGCCGCCCCGTTCACACGCCATGCGAGCCACGGGGGTCGCGACCAAGCAGGGCGGAGGTGGCTGCCACGCCCCCGAGCGTGGCGCACGCGCGTCAGCCTCTCGGGAGCGGCCCCTTCGCATGCAGCCACCAGTCGTCCACGACCGACGGAAGCGCGGCGTCGATCGCCAGCACCTCCTCGGGTGTGACCGGCGCGTCGGCGACCGCCCGAGGCTGGACGGGCTCGGAGAACAGCACCGCGTCGTCGAGGCGGTCCCCGGCCAGGCGCGCGAGCGAGACGGTCTGGCCGCGCCAGGTGTCGAGGTTGAGGGCGCGGACGCCGTGGAACAGCGTGGGCGCTGCGACCGGCGTGTGGCCGAACACCACCCGCTCCATGCGCGCCCGCCGGTAGACGGACCACGCCGAGGCGGACGGGAAGGCCTCCTCCGACTCGAAGAACCGCTGGCGGATCCACAGCCGCTGGGCGCTGCCCTCGAACGCGTCGAGGTCCTGCCCGGGCACGGGCCCGCCGTGCACGAACAGCACGTCGCGCCAGCGGGCGTACGGCGCGAACGACCAGGCGGTGGAGCGGACGTCGGGCGCCGCAGCATCGAAGCGGGCGGCGATGGCGTGTGCGTTCGCCCCGACCCAGTCGACTGCAGTCAACCCGGCCGAGAGCAGCGTGGCCGCCCCGCCGAAGGTCATGAACGCCCGGAAGATGTCGGGCACGCCGTCAAGGCCCCCCAGCAGCTGGATCTCGTGATTGCCCTCGAGGAGCACCACCATGCCGCCGCGGACCGGAGCCTGCCCACGCAGCGTCGCCATCCGGCGCACGAGCCCCACGCTGTCCGGACCGCGGTCCACGAGATCGCCCGTCACCACGAGCGCCGTTCCCGCCGGAGCGGTCCAGGTTCCGCTCCCGTCGGTCAACCCGGCACGCGCCAGCAGGTGGTCCACGGCGGCCAGCTGGCCGTGGAGGTCGGACGCCGCGAAGACGGTGAAGTCGTCGGGGATCGTGACGGGTGCGATGCGCCTGGGCACGCGTCATGGATACGCCAGCCCGCCGGATTCGTCCATCGCCTGCCCGTGACGCCGAACGACCCGTCTATACTGGTTGGGCGATCCCATGGTTGACCCGGCCGTGCCGCGCCGCGCCCGCGGGTTGCGTCGATGGGCCGTGGGCATTCCGGCAGCCGCCAGCCGCCCGGGAGCGGCAGGCTGCAGCAGATGGGGGCCCGACGTGATGGATGCTCTCGACGAACCAGCCCCTGCCGCGCGCGCCGCGGTCCCGCACTGGCGGCGCATCGAGCTTGCGCTTCGAGACCGGATCAGCATGCTGGCGCCGGGAGATCCGCTGCCCTCGGACGCGGCGCTGTGCCGCGAGTTCGGCGTCAGTCGCATGACCGCCCGCAATGCGATGGCCAGGCTCGCCGACGATGGCCTGATCGTGCGCGTGTCGGGTCGCGGCAGCTACGTCGCGGAGCCGCCCACGCATCGGCGGGCAGACCGCCTGCTCACGTTCAGCGACGAGATGCGCCGTCGCGGCCGCCGGCCATGGTCGCGGCTGCTCGCGCGCGAGATCCGGCCGTCCACGCCGGCCGAGGCCGCAGCCCTCGCGATCCGGGCCTCGGAGCCGGTGGTGGTGGTCCGGCGGCTGCGCTGTGCGGACGACGACCCGGTCGCCCTCGAGACGGCGGTGCTGATCGCGCCGGTCGCCGCCGCCGTGCTGGCCGCAGACGTTGAACGGGGGTCGCTCCACGAGGCGCTGGCGAAGGCTGGCTGGCACCTGCGCCGCGGCGCCGCAACCATCGGCGCCGCAGCGGCAAGCGCCGAGGACGCTCGGCTGCTCGGCCTTCGTCGCGGCGATCCGCTGCTGGTCGAGCGGCGCGTCATCGCCGACGGGCACGGCCGCCGCGTGGAGTCCACCGAGAGCCGGTATCCGGCCGACCGCTATGCGCTCGACGTCCAGTTCGACGTCGAGCCCGACACCAGCCAGGAGTCCTGATGCCCACCGGCCGCGAGCGCATCCGCGCCGCCCTCGCCCACCGTGAGACCGATCGCCTGCCATTCGACCTCGGCGGGACGCGCCTCACCGGGATCCACGTCCGCGCCTACGCGCGCCTCCGGCCGGCGCTCGGGCTCCAGCCCGGCGAGCCGCGGGTCGGCGACCTCACCCAGCAGCTCGCCGAGATGGAGCCTGACGTCCTCGACGCCCTGGGCTGCGACGTCCGCAACGTCGCGCCGCGCGCCGCGTCCACGTACCGGCGCGAGTTCCGCGAGGACGGCGAGCACCGCTGGTTCATCGACGAGTGGGGCGTGGGTCGGCGGATCCCACTGCGGGACGGGCTGTACTACGACTCGTTCGCGCCGCCGCTGGCGGGCGAGCCGGACGACGCAACGATCGACGGGTTCGCGTGGCCGGACCCGGCCGACCCCGCCCGCTACGAAGGCATGGCGGACGAGGCGCGCCAGCATGCCGACGAAGGGCGCGCGGTCCACGTGGGCTCGATCTGCGGCGGCCTGACCGAGGGCCTGTTCAAGATGCGCGGCTTCGAGGACGGGTACATGGACCTCGCGGCCGAGCCCGCCCGGGCGAAGCGGGTCATGGAGCGCATCCTCGAGATCAAGCTCGCGTACTGGGAGCGGGTGCTCCCGATGCTGGGCGACGCGGTCGACGTCGTGGGCGAGGCCGACGACCTGGGCGGCCAGACGCGGCCGCTGTTCTCGCCCGCCACGTACCGCTCGCTCGTCAAGCCGCTCCACCGCGAGCTGTTCGACTACCTGCACGCGCGGACCGACGCGAAGGTGTTCTTCCACACCTGCGGCTCGGTGCGCGAGCTGATCCCCGATCTGGTCGAGGTCGGCGTGGACGTCCTGAACCCCGTCCAGGTGTCGGCTGTCGGGATGGACACCGCCGAGCTCAAGCGCGAGTACGGACGCGACCTCGTCTTCTGGGGCGGCGGGGTGGACACGCAGCGGGTCCTCGGCCGCGGCACGCCCGACGAGGTTCGTGCCGAGGTGCGCCGACGGATCGCCGACCTGGCGCCGGGCGGCGGCTTCGTGTTCGCCGCGGTCCACAACGTCCAGCCCGACGTGCCGGCCGAGAACATCCTCGCGATGCACGGGGCCGCCCGCGAGTGGGAGCCGATCCATGCCTGAGGTCGTCGCCGGTCGTCTCGTGCTCGCCGACGCGCTGGTGCCCGGCCGCGTGGTGGTGGAGGACGGCCGGATCGCGGCGATCGAGCGCGACGCTTCGGTTGCCGCCGGGCCCTTGATCGCGCCCGGTTTCATCGACGTCCACTGCCACGGCTGGGGCGGCCACGACGCCACGGGCGACGCGGCCGCGCTCTCGGGCATGGCCCGCGCGCTGCTCCGCCAGGGCGTCACCTCGTTCCTGCCCACCGCGCCGACGCTGGCGGCCGAGGAGCTGCCCCGCTTCGCCGACCGCGTCCGCGCCTGGATTCCCACCGCGCCGGCCGACGGCGCCGAGCCGCTCGGGTTCAACCTCGAGGGCCCGTTCATCGCGCCCGCCCGCAAGGGCGCCCACGACCCGGCGCTGCTGCGGACGCCCGCCGACCTCGACCCCGCGGTCGTGGACCGCGTGCTCGACGGGCTGCGGATCATGACCATCGCGCCCGAGCTGCCCGGCTCGCTGGCGCTCATCGCGCGGCTCGCGGAGCGGGGGATCGTGGTGTCCATCGGGCACTCGGCGGCCACGCTCGACGAGTCGCGGGCGGGCTACGCGGCCGCGGCCGGGCGCGCCACGACCACGCACCTGTTCAACGCCATGACCGGCGTGGACCACCGCAACCCGGGTCTGGCGGTGGCCGCGCTGACCGACGACGACGCCTACGCCGAGCTGATCGCCGACGGCTTCCACGTCCACCCCGCGCTGTGGCCGATCATCACCCGCACCAAGCCCGCGGACCGCCTGGTGCTGATCAGCGACGCGCTGCCGCTCGCGGGGATGGGCGACGGCCGGACGCGCGTCGGCGGCCTGGACGTGGAGGTGCGGGGCGGGCGGGCGACGCTGGTGGGCACGGACACGCTGGCCGGCTCCACGATCGCACTGGATGCCGCTGTCCGGAACCTCGTCCGCAACGGGCTGCCCCTCCCGCGCGCCGTCGTGGCCGCGTCAGCCAACCCGGCCGCGCTGCTCGATGCCCACGACCGTGGACGGATCGAGGTGGGCCGCCTCGCACACCTCGTGGAGCTCGACGACGAGCTGCGGGTCCGTCGGGTGCTCCGGGGCGAGGCCTGGGTGGCGGCAGGCTGAAGGTTGCCATCGACCGGACAGGACGGTGAGCGAAGTCGGGGCGGCGGCCCGGGGCACTCCCAGCGTGGCGGGGCCGGGGCGCGGCGCGTTGATCACGGCTGTGCGGCGGCGGTCGGCAGCGGGACCGCGGTGACGTTCCCGTCCGCGACGACGACCAGCGCTGCCTCAGCCGCGAGCGGGGCGGTCGGCCTGAGGAGGATCGCGGCCTCGCCTCCGTTCCACGCTGCGCCCGACATCTGCTGGGAGCCGATGTCGACGACCGTGGCGCCGGTCGCCACCCTGCCGACGACGGTCCGGAACGTGTCGGTGAGGCCGACCTGCTCCGTGGTCGCGAAGAGCGCCCCGTCCGCTGAGAGCGCGGCGTACCCCGTGGTCATCCCGAGGCGTCGGGGGCCGCCCACGGCCGTGACGGCGGACCATGTCGTGAGGTGCCCGGCGACGACCCCGAGGAACGCGAGGCCGGCGGCACTGTCCGCCGGCCGGGCGAACGTCACGCCCCGGGCGAGGAGCCGGGCGCCCTCGTCCCCGACCGTCCACAGGTAGGCGTCGAACGGGGCGCCGGCGAGCCCGTATTCGACACGGGCCTGGGCCGCGGGCGCGAGGATGAATCGTCGCGGGTCAGACGTGGGGGCGACGGCGACGTACCCGCGGGGCAGCGCGTCGCTCGCCACGGCTCGGCCGTCGATGGCGATCCGAAGGAGCCTGCCGGCGCCTGTGACGAGGTAGCCGCCGCCGGGCAGCGCGGGCAGGCCGTAGGCGTCCCAGTCGTCCTGCAGGCCGGCGGGGCGGGCGGCCGAGCGGACCGCGCCCGCGGTCACGATGTCGACCTCGTCCACGCGAGGGTAGGCGACCGACCTGCCGTCGGTGGCGGCCATGTCGGGCATGCCGTCGCTGAACGCCGCCTCCTCGCTCCAGGCGCCGCCGGCTGCATCGACCGAGAGGAGCCGGTAGTCGGGTGGCCCATCCGGCGGGAATGCCTCCTCGATGACGGCGATCCGCCGGCCCGTCCAGCCGACGAGAGCGAAGAACGGCTGCCCTGGAGCACCCGTTGCCAGTGCGAGGGACGGGGCGGGCAGCGAGGTCCCGCCGGGTGCCGATGGCGAGCCGGCGCTCAGCGGCGGCGGGAACGACGGGGTCGGGCCGGACGAGCATCCGGCCAGAAGGAACGCGAGGATGACTCCGCTCGTTCTCGTACCCCGACCTCCTCGGTGCGCTGCCCGGGCTGCCCCGTGCGGCCGGGGCGTAGACGCTCGGGGATCGGCTCGCGTGCCGTGGGCCGGAATCCCCGTCGGCGAGGACGGACGCAAAGCGGCGCAGAGCTCGCCCGCCTCGAGCGTCTCAGGCCGGTCTGCCTCCCTGCCCGATCGAGACCGCCTCGGCGGCAGCAGACGCGATCGCCTCCCAGCGGTGCTCGCGGATCGCGTCCGGCGGCGCAATCCAGGTCCCGCCGCAGGCCACGACAGCCGGAACGCCGAGGTACTCGGCGAGGTTGGCGGCCGTGACGCCGCCCGTGGGAACGAACCGCACCTCGCGGTACGGCGCCGCGACGGCCTTGATGTAGCGGACGCCGCCCGCGGCCTCGGCCGGGAAGAACTTGACGAGCCGGATCCCCGCGGCGAGCGCCATCTCGATCTCGGTGGGCGTGACCGCGCCCGGCAGCATGGCCACCCGGAGCTCCGCGGCGCGCGCCAGCACGGCCGTCCCGAACCCGGGCGCCACGATGAACTCGGCACCCGCCTCGACGGCCCGATCCACGGTCGGGGCGTCCAGCACCGTCCCCGCGCCGACCAGCACGTCGGGGCAGGCGGCCCGGATGCGGGCGATCGCATCGGCGGCAGCGGCTGTCCGGAAGGTCACCTCGACCATCGGCAGCCCGCCGTCGCGCAGCGCCTCCGCAAGCCCGACCGCGTCGGCGGCGTCGTTGATGCTCACCACGGGGACGACGCGCAGCTCGGCGAGCCGGCGGGAGAGCGATGCGATGTCCATGGTCAGCCGCCCACCACTCGGTCGAGGAAGGCCGTGTCCACGAGCCCGCGCGAGATCGCGTGGCGGTAGGTGGCGATCGTGCGCTCGACGCCCTCGGCCAGCGCCGTGACCGGCTGCGGGCCGAGCGCGGCCTCGAGGGGCGCGCCGTCGAACGCCTCGGGAAAGGGCAGGACGCGGTCGCCGAACGTGATCCGTCCGCGCGAGGCGGGCTCGACCTGCGCGATGACCTCGACGATCTCGTCCACGCCGATCCGCGGACCCCCGATGCTGAACACCTCGGCGCCCGGCCGGTTCGACCGCGCTGCCGAGATGAACGCCGCAGCCACGTCCTCCACGTACTGGAACTGGCAGCCGCCGCCGAAGTCGATGTGGTAGGCGCGGCCCGCCGCCGCGGCGATCATCGCGACGGTCGGCTTGGACGTGACGCCCTGGTCGCGGCCGGGCCCGTACGCGGAGTGTGGCCGCAGCCCGGTGGAGGCCAGACCCCATGCCTCCCAGTACACCTGCGCCGCCTGCTCGTTGGCCATCTTGAACACGCCGTAGTGCGACGTCGGGTGGAGCTCGGCGTCCATGCCTACTACGGAATCCGCGTAGTACGCCTTCGGCCCGAAGACCGCGGCGCTGCTCGCGTAGACCAGGCGGCCGGCGTCGAGGCGCCGGGCCAGCTCGAACATGGTGGCGGTGCCCTGCACGTTGACGCGGGCGCCGGCGATCGGGTCGGCGGCGCAGAACGGCAGCTGGAGCGCCGCGAGGTGGATGATCCGGTTGATGGACGCCCGGCGGGCGACGGCATCGAGCGCCCCGAGCTCGGTGATGTCCGCGGCGATCCGCTCCACCCGCGCCAGCTCCGCGTCGCTCATGACGAGTCGCAGGCGCGCGTCGGACCCGCGGGCGGAGACGACCGTGACCGGGACACCCTCGCGCACGAGGCCGCGCACGACCCAGGCGCCGAGGCAGCCGGTGCCGCCTGTGACCAGGAACCGCTCGTCGGGCATCGGGGTCCTCCGCGAAGTCGCTGCCGGAGTGGGTTTGGGGCGGGCGGTGGAGGAGTCGGCCCGCCCCTAGACCGAACTTCCAGCGCCGTTTCTGGCTGATCCGCCCGGTTTCGTGTTCAGGCTGGGCGGAATCTGGTCGCCGAGCCTGCGTGGATGTAGCCAG
>JAKAMV010000473.1 GCA_021812735.1 Chloroflexota bacterium
CGGCGGCCGCGTCTCGGTGCCGCCGCTCGGGGCCGCGCCGTCAGAGGGCTCGCGGCTCGGGGCCTGGCCGCTCGGCTCGGCCGTCTCGCCGGGCTCGGCGGCCTCCGATGCCCCGGGCGACTCCGAAGCGTCGGGCGACCCGTCATCGTGGCCGGCCGACTCGACGGCCCCGGGTTCGCCGGTGTCGGCGGGAACCGACGTGGGCGACTCGGAAGCCCCCGGCGAGGCGACCACCACCGGGGTCGGCCCGCCGAGGCGACCGTCGAACAGGCCGAGCGCCCCGGCCGTCCCAGCCGCCACGGCGGTCGCCGACAGCGCTGCCGCGGCCACCAGCGCGATCGCCTGCGCCCGGGCCACCGCCGGGAAGCCGTGACCGAATGCCACACGGACCGCGTCCCGCAGCGACCCCAAGAGTGCACCGGCCGAGAGTCGCCGCACGGCGGCCTCGGCCGCCATCACCGGCGCCGGCAGCGGCTCGGCCTCGACCGCCGCCATCACGCGATCGGTGAACTGCGGCCCGGGCCCGGCCGTCCCGCGGGCGGAGGTCGCCACGAGGTCGCGGGCCGTGGACGTGAGCCTGGCAAGCTCGTCGGGCGACAGGGGCAGCCCGCCGAGCTCGGCCTCGGTGAAGGGCTCCGGGCCCCGGCGCGGATGCGGCGCGGTCATCGCTCCCGCTCCTCCAGGGCGGAGCGCAGTCGCGCGAGGCCGCGGTGCAGGTGGGTCTTCACGGTGCCGAGCGGCCGATCGGTGGCGCTGGCGATCTCCTGGAGCGACCGGTCGCCGAAGAACCGCAGGGCCACCACCTCGCGGTAGGGCTCGTCGAGCGCGACCACGGCCGCACGGACGCGGGCGTCCTGCTCGGCCCGGATCACCGAGTGGGCGGGATCGACCGCGTCGGTGGCGCCGGAGGTGCGGAACCGCTCCTGGCCGGGCTGGTCGGCGTCGGCGGCCACGGGGTCCAGCCACGCCACCTGCTTGCGCCGGCCGGCGCTGCGCAGGGCCAGCCGCACGGCGATGCGGGCCAGCCAGGCGCCGAACGTGCCCTCGGCACGCCACGTGCCGAGGGAGCGATATGCGATCACGAAGGCCTCCTGGGCCACGTCCTCTGCCTCGGAGTGGTCGCCCAGGATCCGCGCGCAGGCGGCCACCACCGAGGCGCTCTCCCGCTCCACGAGCTGGCGGTAGGCGTCCCGGTCACCCGCCAGCACCGCCTCGACAATTGTGCGGTCATCCCTCCCGGCCCCGGCTTCGAGGGCGACACCCGAGCTCCAGTCCGTGGATCCGCCCTCCGCGCTGCGTCGGATACCGGTCCGCTGTCGGCCGGCCCGGGCCCGTCCCGCATCCGCCGCCATTGTCGCGGACGCCGGGCGAACCCACCGCAGGGCTGAGGTCATCGGCTCGGGGGTCTGCCCAGGTGAGCTCAGTCGCCGCCTCCCATGCTGCTGCCGCCGCCGCCGTCACCGCCCTGGGTTCCGCCCTGGCCGTCACCGGTGTGACCCTGGCCGCCGGAGTCCCCTTGCCACGCCCCGGCACCGGACTCGGTCGGCCCGGGGGCCTCGGTCGGCTCGGCGGTCTCCGTCGGGTGCGGGGCCTCCGTCGGCTCGGCGGTCTGCGTCGGCTCGGGGGTCTCGGCCGGCTCGGCGGTCTCGGCCGGCTCGGCTGCCTTCGTCGGCTCGGGGGTCTCGGCCGGCTCGGCGGTCTGCGTCGGCTCGGGGGTCTCGGCCGGCTCGGCGGTCTCGGCCGGGGTGGCCGTCGGGCCCGCCGTCGGGCTCGCCGTCGGGGTCGCCGTCGGCTCGGCAGTCTCCGTCAGCCCTGCGGCGACCGTGTGCGCCTCCGCGGCGGACAGCGTGACGGTGGGGCCAGCCCCGCTCGCAAGCACGGCCCCGGCCACCAGCAGCAGGGCGGCGGTCGAGGCTCCCGCGGAGCGGAGGACGGTGTTGGGGCGCACAGGCTACCTCCCGGTTGGGACTGCCGCGGTGCCGTGGTGGCGCCGCTTCAGCTCTCCTGAGGCCAGTCGGGCCCAATAGGTTTCAATGGCGAGCGCAGACGGGCCCAACGCGCGCGCCGGGCGCTCGGCGTCGGCCCTCAGGCTCCGGCGGCCGCTCCCGGTTCGTCCTCCACCACGTCCACCGGCGCAATCCCCGACGCCTCGAGGTCCGCGCCGAACTGGTCGTGGTCGCCCACCAGCACGATCGCGCACCGCTCCGGGTGCACGTGCTCGCGGGCGACGCGCAGGACCTCGTCGGCGGTGACGGCCTCGATCGCCGGCCGGTACCGGGCCAGCTCGTCGTCAGGCAGGTCGTGGACGAACAGGCCGGCCAGCGAGCCGGCCACCGGCCCCGGCGTCTCGAACCGGAGCGGGAAGACGCCCACCAGGTAGTTCTGGGCGGCGGCCAGCTCGTCCTGGCCGATCGGCGCCTCGCGGATGCGCTCGAGCTCCGCGAGGAGCTCGCGGATGGCGGGCAGGGTCACCTCGGTGTTGACCGCCGCGCGGGCCGAGAACGGCCCGGCGCCGCGCCGCAGGTCGAACCCCGCGTGGGCGCCGTACGTGTAGCCCTTGGCCTCGCGCAGGTTGGCCATGAGCCGGGAGTTGAACAGCCCGCCCAGGACCATGCTCATCACGGCGACCGCGTGGTAGTCCGGGTGGCGGCGCGGGAGGCCCGGGTGGCCGATCCGGATCTCGGACTGCACCGAGCCCGGGCGGTGGACGACGCGGACGAACCGCTCCCCCACCGCGCTCGACGCGTCCGGCGCGGGCACGCTCGCCCGGCCGCCGGCCCAGTCCCCGAACAGGCGGCCCGCCATGGCGACCACGGCGTCCGGGTCCACGTCGCCGACCACCACGAGCGCCGCGCCGGCCGGTCCGTACGCCCCGCTGTGGACCGACCGCAGCTCTGCCGGGGTCAGGCGAGCGACGGTCTCCGCCGTGCCGCCCGACGGCCGCCGGTACGGGGACGTCGCGGCGTAGATCGAGGAGACGAACGCCTCCTCCGCCCGGCGACGCGGGTCCGCCTTGGCCTGGATCAGGTCGTTCAGGCGCTCGTCGCGCAGCCGCTCCACCTCGGACGCGGGGAACGACGGCCGGCGCACCACCTCGGCGAGGAGCTCGAGCGCGGGCTCCAGGCGGGAGGCGGGGACGTCGAGGCCCGCGGAGACCGCGTCCCAGCCCGCCTCTGCGTGCATCGACGCGCCCAGCCGCTCGAACGCCTCGGTCAGCGCGATCGCGTCGCGGACCTCGGTGCCCTCGGTGAGGCCGCGGGCCGCGAGCACCGACGCCCCGGCGACCTCGTCGGGCTCGTCCGCGGCGCCGCTGCGGAACGCGAGCGTGGCGGCCACGAGCTCGCGGCCGGCCATCGGCGTGACCACCACGCGCAGGCCGTTCGCCAGCTCGGCCCGGAACGTCTCGGGGAACTCGTAGCGGCGCGGCACGCCCGGGACCGGGCGCTCCGCGATGATGCCGTCGCGCGGGCTCATGCCGCCGCCTCCCCTTCGTTCTCGGTCGCCCCGCGGCTGTCGCCGGCGCCGGTGCCGTCGCCCTCGGTCGTCCCCTCCGCGCCGGCCGCCGGCAGGTACGTGAGCACCACCCGGTTGTCCGCGCGGAACACCGCCTCCGCCGCGGCCCGGACCTGCTCCGCGGTGACCGAGAGGTACCTCGGCAGGACCGTGTTGACCATCCCCGGGTCGTCGAACAGCGTGGCGTACATCGAGAGGCGGTCCGCCCGCTCCTCCACCCGCGCCAGCGCGCCGAGCTCGTCGGCCTCCGTGAGCGCCCGGGCGCGGACCATCTCGTCCTCGCTCGGCGGCTCGGCGGCCAGCTTCGCCAGCTCCTCGAGGTAGGCCGCCTCAACCGCGGCCACGTCCACGCCCGGACGGACCGTGGCGTAGCCCAGCAGCACCGAGGCGCCGCCCACCGCCGGCACCGTGGCGATCATCACGTCCTGCGCGATCCGCTCGTCGCGCACCAGCCGGCGCGTCAGCCGCGCGCTCTTGCCGCCCGCGAGCAGCTGCGTCGCCACGTCGAGCGCGTCCAGCCGCGGGTCGCCGAACGCCGGCGACCGGAACGCGAAGCAGACGCGCGGCAGCGGGACCTTCTCCTCCACCACCTCCCGCTTCTCCTCGCCGATCACGGGCGGCAGGGACAGGTCCGGCACCGGTGGGATGGCCGGGTTGGCCGGGATGGCGCCGAAGTAGCGGTCCACCCAGGCTCGGACCTGGTCGTGCTCGCAGTCGCCCACCACCGAGAGGACCGCGTTGTTGGGCACGTAGTAGGTCTCGAAGAAGTGGCGGACGTCGTCGAGCGAGGCGGCGTCGAGGTCTTCCATCGACCCGATGGTCGGATGGTGGTACGGATGGCCCTCCGGGTAGGCGTGCGCGAAGAGCTTGTGGACCCAGGTGCCGTAGGGCCGGTTGTCGTAGCTCCAGCGCTTCTCGTTCTTGACCACGTCGCGCTGGTTGTCGAGGTTCTCCTGGGACAGGGCGTCGAGCAGCGTGCCCATGCGGTCCGCCTCCAGCCACAGCGCGAGCTCCAGCTGGTGCGAGGGCAGGGTCTCGAAGTAGTTCGTGCGGTCCAGCCAGGTGGTGCCGTTCAGGGTCCCGCCGGCCGCCTGGACCAGCGCCATGTGCTCCGACTTGCCGACATGGGCGCTGCCCTGGAACATCACGTGCTCGAACAGGTGCGCGAAGCCGGTCTTGCCCGGGGCCTCGTGCTTGGAGCCGACGTTGTACCAGACGTTGACGGCGACGACGGGCGCGAGGTGGTCCTCGGCGACGATCAGGCGCAGGCCGTTGGGCAGGCGCTCGTCGCTGAAGGAGACGACGGGAACGGGCATCCGGAAGGGGCCTCGGTGGCGGGGTGGGTCCGGCGATTGTAGGCCGCCTCGCGCCTCCGGGGCACCCGTGGGGAGGCGGCCGCCCGGGACAAGGCCCCGCCGCCCGGTTCGGCTACACCGGCAGGAGGAGCGCGACCGCGGTGAGCACGATGCCGATCGCGAGCGAGTCGCGGGCCATCCGGCGCAGGGCGGCCAGGTCAGCCTGGTGGGCTGCCTCCTCCTGCACGCGGTGCACCGTGTCGTAGCCGTCGCCGAAGTTCGACACGCGGCGCAGGGCGTACGCGCCGCAGAACCGGCGGCGGGCCTGGAGCACCGAGAACGCGCCGCCCCACGCCGGCAGCAGGACGATGGCGCGGGCGAGCACGGGAGCGTGGGCGGCGACGAGCCCGGCCAGGAGCAGTGCGGCGACCGCCAGGCCGGCGATCCCGAACGCCCAGCGGCGCCGGATCTCCCAGGGGCCGATGTTGCACACGCCCGGGACGTAGCCGCCCTCGGGCTGGGCGATGACGAGGCGGGGCAGGGTCGGCTGTGATGCGCTCATGGGACTCCGGTCAGGCGGCGTGCGGACGTGGCACCCTATCTTCGTCCCGGCGGCGCAACCGGATGCCGGTCCCGCACCGGCGGTCTCGCGCCGGCCGCCCCCGGTTCGTCAGGCCCGCGGCACCCAGTCGGTGATCGGACGGACCTCCGCGATCGCGTCCACGAGCGAGGGGTCCAGCGCCTCCGCCGCGGCCACGCCCGTCTCGATCGAGGTGAAGCACAGGATCCCCTCGGCGATCGTCGCGTGGCGGATGTCCGCGGCGTCGCGCACGGGACCGGAGCGCGGGGTGGGCGTGTTCACCACCAGGCGCACGCTGCCCGAGGAGATCAGCTCGAGGATGCCAGCCTCGCCGACGGCCGGCTCCGCCCCCAGCTTGGCGACCGGCATGATCCCCGTGATGCCTGCCCGCTCCAGCAGAGCGCGCGTCCCGGCGGTCGCGGCCAGCCTGTAGCCGGCCCGGTCCAGCGCCCGACCGAGATCGGCGAGGCCCCACTTGTCGCGGTCCGCGATGGACAGCAGCGCCAGCGGCGCCTCGCCGTCGCCGGCCCGCGGCGGGATGAGCGACGCACCCGTCAGCGCCTTGGCCATGGCCACGGGCGCCCGCTCGGAGATGCCGATGACCTCGCCGGTGGACTGCATGAACGGGCCCACCGACGGGTCCACGCCCTTGAGCTTGGCCGTGGAGAACGCCGGCGACTTGACCGCCACGAACGGCGGCGGCTGGCGGAGCCCGCCCTGCCAGCCCATCGAGCGCAGCGTCTCGCCCAGCGAGATCCGGACTGCCAGCTCCACCATCGGCACGCCGGTCACCTTGGACAGGAACGGCACGGTCCGCGACGCGCGCGGGTTGACCTCGATCAGGTAGACGCCGTCCTCGCGGACGATGAACTGGGCGTTGACGAGGCCGCGCGCGCCCAGCGCGAGCGAGATCCGCTCCATCGTGGCGACCACCAGCGCCTGGTCGGCCTCGCTCACGCTCTGGGGCGGGAACCACGCGATCGAGTCGCCCGAGTGGATGCCGGCCCGCTCCACGTGCTCCAGGAGGCCCGGGATCAGCACGTCGGTCCCGTCGCACACCGCGTCCACGTCCACCTCGATGCCCTCGAGGAACCGGTCGATGCGGACGGGCCGGTCCGGGTCCACGATCGCGGCGGCCGCGAGGTGCCGCACGAGGTCCTCGGGCGAGTACGCGAAGTCGATGGCGAGGCCGCCGATGACGAACGACGGCCGCACGATGACCGGGTACCCGATCCGCTCGGCGAGCGTGAGCGCCTCCTCGACCGACTCCGCCATGCCGCCCTCCGGCTGCGGGATGCCCAGGCGGTCCAGCAGCGCGGAGAACCGGGTGCGCTCCTCGGCCTGGTCGATGGCCTCGAGGTCGGAGCCCAGCAGCGGAACCCCGGCGCGGACGAGCGGCCCCGCGAGGTTGAGGGGCGTCTGCCCGCCGAACGCGACCACCGCCGGCAGCGCCGACCCGTCAGCCAGCGCGGCCGGCCCGCCGCTCTCGAACTCGACGATGCCCAGCACGCTCTCCGTGTCGAGCGGCTCGAAGTACAGGCGCGTGGACGCGTCGAAGTCCGTGGACACGGTCTCCGGGTTGGAGTTCACCATCACGGCCGACCAGCCGTTGCGGCGCAGGACGTCGGCCGCCTGGACGGCGCAGTAGTCGAACTCGATCCCCTGCCCGATCCGGACGGGACCGCTGCCGATGACCAGCGCGCCGGGCCGGTCCACCGGGGGCGCCTCGGGCTCGGAGCCGGCCGCGGCATAGGTCGCGTAGAAGTACGGCGTCTCGGCGGCGAACTCGGCGGCGCAGGTGTCCACCATGGCGTACCCGGGCGCCAGGCCGAGCGCGTGCCGGGCCGAGCGGACCGTCGCCTCCCCCACCCCGGCCAGCAGGCCGAGGTCGCGGTCGGCAAAGGCGAAGCGCTTGGCCGTGGCGAGCAGCGAGGCGCCCTCGGGGTCCTGCGGGTCCGCCAGCCGCCCGCCCATCGCGCGCACGTCCTGCTCCAGCCCGATGTTGCGGCCCATCTCCGAGAGGAACCACGCGTTGATCCCCGTGGCGCGGCGGACCACCTCCTGCGGCACGCCGCGGCGGAGCAGGCCCAGCACGCGCCACAGCCGCGAGTCGGAGGGCTCGAGGAACCGGCGCAGCACGATCGGGGCGGCGGAGCGCTGGGCGTGCCGCGAGCTCTCGCAGGCCTGCCCGCCGTCGCCCACCCAGCGGATCGGCGCGTCGTGGATCGTGAGCGTGTCGAGCCCGCCCACGCCGACCCGGACCCCGTCACCGAGAT
>JAKAMV010000474.1 GCA_021812735.1 Chloroflexota bacterium
AGCTCCTCGGTGTCCCCTCAGACCTTCGACTTCTGGACGAGCTCCTGGGCAACCTGCGCCGGGACCTCGGCGTAGTGCGCGAACTCCATCGAATAGCTCGCGCGTCCCTGGGTCATGCTCCGCAGGTCGGTCGCGTAGCCGAACATGTTGGCGAGCGGCACGAGGGCACGGACGACCTGGGTCGAACCCCGGGATTCCATCCCCTCGATATGCCCCCGGCGACTGTTCAGGTCGCCGATGACATCGCCCATGAATGCCTCCGGCATCGTCGCTTCCACCCGCATGATGGGTTCGAGGATGACCGGATCCGCCCGCTCGAACGCGTCCTTGACCGCTAGCGAACCAGCGATCTTGAACGCCATCTCGCTCGAGTCGACCTCGTGGTACGACCCGTCGTAGAGCGTGACCTTGACGTCGACCACCGGATACCCGGCGTAGATGCCGGTCGCCAGTGCCTCGCGGATGCCCGCGTCGACGGCCTTGATGAACTCGCGCGGGATCACCCCGCCGACGATCTTGTCGATGAACTCGTAGCCCGCGCCCTGGGCGTTGGGCTCGATCCGGATCACGGCGTGGCCATACTGACCGTGGCCGCCGGTCTGTCGCACGAAGCGCCCCGTGCCGTCGGCCGCCCGCCGGATCGTCTCGCGGTAGGAGACCTGCGGCTTCCCCACATTGGCCGCGACCCGGAACTCGCGGGTCATGCGGTCGACGAGCACATCGAGGTGGAGCTCGCCCATCCCAGCGATGAGCGTCTGCCCGGACTCCTCGTCGGTCTTCACCCGGAAGGTGGGGTCCTCCTCCGCAAGCCGCTGCAGGGCCAGCGCCAGCTTGTCCTGGTCGGCCTTCGTGCGCGGCTCCACGGCGACCTCGATGACGGGTTCGGGGAAGCGGATCGTTTCGAGGATGATGGGGTGGGCGGGGTCGCACAGCGTGTCGCCCGTGAAGGATTCCTTGAGGCCGACGATCGCAGCGATGTCGCCGGCGTAGACCTCCTCGATCTCTTCACGATGGTTCGCGTGCATCTGCAGGATGCGGCCGATCCGTTCGCGTTTCCCCTTGGTCGAGTTCAGCACGTACGAGCCCGCGCGCAGCGTCCCCGAATAGACCCGGAAGTAAGCCAACTTGCCGACGTAGGGATCTGCAGCGATCTTGAAGACGAGCGCCGCGAAGGGCTCGTTGTCGTCGGCCGTGCGCACCACTTCGGCGTGGGTCTCGGGATCCTCGCCGATGGTGGGCGGCACGTCGAGCGGCGAGGGCAGGTAGTCGACCACCGCATCGAGCACGGGCTGCACTCCCTTGTTGCGCAGCGCGGATCCGCAGAGCACCGGGATCATCTTCATCTGGAGGGTGCCCAGGCGGATCCCGTGCCGGATCTCCTCCTCGCTGAGCGGCACGCCCTCCAGGTACTTGTGGGTCAGCGCGTCGTCCATCTCGGCCGCTACCCCCACGAGCTCCTCGCGGTGACGCTGCGCCTCGGCCCGCAGCTCGGCCGGGATCTCGACCACGTCGTAGGTGCTGCCGAGCTCGTCCGAGCCCCAGACCAGCGCCTGCATGGTGACCAGATCGACCACGCCGCGGAACTGGTCCTCGACGCCGATCGGGATCTGGATCGGGACGGCGTTGGCTCCCAGCCGGTCGCGGATCGACTCGACCCCCCGCCGGAAGTCCGCTCCCGTGCGGTCCATCTTGTTGATGAAGCAGATGCGCGGCACGCCGTACCGATCGGCCTGGCGCCAGACCGACTCCGACTGGGGTTCCACGCCGGCCACGCCGTCGAAGACCACCACAGCACCATCGAGGACACGCAGACTGCGCTCCACCTCCACGGTGAAGTCCACGTGCCCGGGCGTATCGATCAGGTTGATACGCTGATCGTTCCAGAACGCGGTCGTCGCCGCCGCGGTGATGGTGATGCCCCGTTCCTGCTCCTGAGGCATCCAGTCCATCGTCGCGGCGCCTTCGTGCACCTCGCCGATCTTGTAGATCTTCTTCGTATAGAAGAGGATCCGCTCGGAGACCGTGGTCTTCCCAGCGTCGATGTGCGCGATGATGCCGATGTTCCGCGTTTTCGCGAGCGGAACCTGACGTGCCACGATTACGGTCTACTTCCCTGCTGGTGTCCGGCCTACCACTTGAAGTGGCTGAAGGCCTTGTTCGCTTCGGCCATCTTGTGGGTGTCCTCGCGGCGCTTCACCGCGGCCCCCAGGCCGTTCATGGCGTCGACGAGCTCACCCGCAAGCTTCTCGCTCATCGACTTGCCGTTCCGCTTGCGGGCCGACTGCACGAGCCAGCGGACGCCGAGCGACATGCGCCGGTCGCCGCGGATCTCCACCGGCACCTGGTATGTGGCGCCGCCCACGCGCCGCGGCTTGACCTCGATGATGGGGGTCGCGTTGCGCAGCGCCGCCTCGAGCACTTCGAGCCCGGGCCGCCGCGCCGCCGCCTCGGCGCGGGCGAGCGCCTGTCGCAGGATCCTCTCGGCGAGCCCCTTCTTGCCATCCTTCATCAGCTTCACCACGAAGCGGTCGGTGGTGCGCGTCAGCGGCGGGGCGTACTTGGCCTTGCGGGGGGTCTGAACGCGACGCGGCATCTACTTGACCTTCTGGTTCTGCGGCGCCTTCGCGCCGTACTTCGAGCGACCTTGCTTGCGGTCGCGGACGCCAGCCGAGTCGAGTGTCCCGCGGATGATGTGGTACTTCACCGACGGCAGATCCTTCACGCGGCCGCCCCGCACGAGCACCACCGAGTGCTCCTGCAGGTTGTGGCCGATGCCCGGGATGTAGGCGGTGACCTCCATCATGTTCGAGAGCCGGACGCGCGCGATCTTGCGCAGGGCGGAGTTCGGCTTCTTGGGGGTCATCGTCCTGACCTGCAGGCAGACGCCGCGCTTCTGTGGGGCGCCCGGAATCGGCACCTGGCGCTGGCGCAGACTGTTCCAGTTCCTGCGCATGGCGGGCGCCTTGATCTTTTCGATCTTCCGGGACCGGCCCTTGCGGACGAGCTGGCTGATGGTCGGCACGGAGACGCGGACTCCTTCCTGGGACGTTGTCGATTCTGGTGGCCGGACTGCTCGCCATCATCGGGCATCCGGGAGGATCGCCCACGGTGGCCGTGCCGGCCGTCGGCACGCCGTCCCTGCCGCATCGGCAGGCGGTATGCCGTTCGGCTCCCCCTGAGGATGGCCAGCGGCCATCGCAGGTGCCGCCGGCCCTGGCCGCGGATGGGCGGCGCGATACCGGCCGCGGGCGTCACGTGGCTCGTCCGGACCGGTGTCCGTCGAGCTCGTGCGGTCCCGCGAGACCGCGTGCCGTCGGTCCGCCGATGCACGGCGGAACTGGCCGGCTCGCGGCCACGAAGGCGCAGTCTACCAGCGCCCTCCGGGGGTGTCAACGAACGCGACACGCGCGTCGCGCACGGGCGCAAGACGCGGGCGCTCGGCAGCGGGCGCTCGGCAGCCTTGACATGGACTGTATCAGGGGCGTATATAGGGCGCACGCGAGGCCGCCGGCGCACAGCGCGGTCGGTTGCGCCGCGACCCTGGACCGAGGAATGCAGGTCCAGGGTGGCGCTGCGGCGGTGGAGCCCGGTGCTCCCAGGGTGCCCGCGATCTACGGGTCCCTGGCGCCCCTGCGGCCAGACGTCGAAGCGGGCCACGCTCACGACGCGTTCGGCTCAGGCATGCCGGCGTGTGCCGCCCAGGCCGACCCGACCGTAAGGCGCGTGACCGCGGAGCGTCCGGACGCTCCCCCACGCCCGGCTCGCCCGAGGCGTGATCGGCGCACGGTCAGCCGACCCACTCGCCACAGGCGGGTCAGGCACACGGCCCTTGCGCCGCGCGGCCCGGAGGAAGAACAGGGAGGTGCGTGATGATGCCGGTCCGAAGCCCCTTCGGACCCGTCTCCGCTCCACTGGGCGGCGACGGACCCTCGATCGCGTTCGTGGCCACCTATCCGCCGCGTCAATGCGGCATCGCCACGTTCACCCGCGATCTTCGCGCGGGCGTGACGCAGGCCGCTCCGCCGATGCCCCGCGACGCGGCGATCGTCGCGGCGCTCGAAGCGGACGGCGACGCGCTCGTCTACCCCGCGGAGGTCCGCTGGCGCCTGCCCGCGGACGACCGCGGGGCGTACCGACGCCTCGCCCGAGAGCTCAACAGGTCGGGCGTGGGGGTCGTTTCTCTGCAGCACGAGTACGGCATCTACGGCGGGCCGGACGGCAGGCACGTGCTCGATCTCCTGGACGAGCTGCAGGTCCCGGTCGTCGCCACCCTGCACACGATCTTGCGGCGGCCGAGCGACGGCCAGCGGGCCGTGCTGCGCCAGCTGGCCGACCGTGCCAGCCGGCTCGTCGTCATGACCGAGCGCGGCCGCGAGATCCTCCACGCCACCTACGGCGTGGCGGCGGGGCGGATCGCCGTGGTTCCCCATGGCGTGCCGGACCTGCCACTGGCCGACCCGGAGACGATCAAGCCGCGGCTCGGCCTGGCGGGGCGCCAAGTGGTCCTCTCGTTCGGCCTGCTCAGCCCCAACAAGCGGATCGAGGTGGTGCTGGACGCCCTGGCCCGCATCGTCGACCGCGTGCCCGACGTCTGCCTCGTGGTGGTGGGCGCCACGCACCCCGAGGTGCGGCGCCGCGCCGGCGAGGGCTACCGCCTCTCGCTGCTCGAGCGCGTCCGCCAGCTGGACCTCGAGCGTCACGTGCGGTTCGTGGACCGCTATGTGGACCAAGCGGAACTGATCGCCTGGCTCCAGGCCAGTGACATCTTCGTCACCGCGTATGGCAGCGTCGAGCAGATCGCATCGGGGACGCTCTCGTACGCGCTCGCCGCGGGCAAGGCGATCATCTCGACCCCGTACGAACACGCGCTCGAGCTGTTGGCGGACGGTCGGGGGGTCCTCGTTCCGGTGGACGACGCCGCCGCCCTGGCTGACGAGCTGGGCCGCCTACTGACCGACCATGCCGCCCGGAACGAGCTGCGCCAGCGCGCCCACGCGCACGGCCGCTCGATGATCTGGCAGGCCGTCGGAGCGCGCTATCGGCAGCTCTTCGCGGACGTGGCGGCCGCCGAGCGGCGCGCGCCGGCGGGCCGGCGGCTGCCCGTGCCGATCCCCGTGCTCGCCGCGCGCGTCCCCCTGGACCGCGTCCCGTCCTCGCCGTCGGAGCGGCTGCTCCGCATTCCGGTTCCCGCGGTCGCACGCCGTCATCTCGAAGAGCTCTCCGACGGGATCGGTGTCGTCCAGCACGCGGTGGGAACGACGCCCGACGCGCGCCACGGCTACTGCACAGACGACGTGGCGCGGGCTCTGCTGGTGGATCTGCGGCATAGTTGGGTCGCCCCCGATCCCGTGACGCTCGCCTCGGCCCGCCGCTCGATGGCCTTTCTGGAGGAGGCGTTCGAGCCACACCTGGGCCGGTTCCGCAACTTCCGCACGAGCGACGGACGCTGGATCGAAGAGGTGGGCTCGGAAGACTGCCACGGCCGCGCCGTGCAGGCGCTCGGCACGGCGATCGCGGCCGCGCCGGACCCGCGCCTGCGCGAAGCGGCGCTGCGGCTCTTCCGGACGGCGCTCCCCGCCACGCACGGTTTCCGGGCGCTGCGGCCGTGGGCCTACGTGATCCTCGGCTGTGACGCGGCGCTCGGCGCCGATGGCGCGCACGAGACACGGCGCACGCTCGCCCTGCTGGGGGCCAGGCTCGCGGCCGCCTTCCCGACTGCCGCGGGCGGCACGTCCGTCGGACCGGGTGCGTGGCTCTGGCCCGAGCCGGTCGTGACGTACGACAACGCCGTGCTGCCGCACGCGCTGATCGTGGCCGGGCGTCGGCTGGGCCGGCCCGATTGGGTCGCCCTCGGGCTCCGCGTGCTGCGCTGGCTGGCCGAGACGCAGACCGCGCCCGACGGGCATCTGGTGCCGGTCGGGAACCAGGGCTGGTGGCGCCGGGGCACACGCCCGGCCCGCTTCGACCAGCAGCCGATCGAGGCCACTGCGCTGCTCGAGGCGGCCGCGGCGGCGGTCGACGCGACCGGTGACCCAGTCTGGATCGAGCTGGCGGCGCGCGCCTACGACTGGTTCGTGGGCGCCAACGATCTCGGCGTGCCGGTCGCCGATCCCCGGACCGGTGGCTGCTACGACGGCCTCGGTGCCGGTGGCCGCAACACGAACCAGGGCGCCGAGTCGACGCTCTGCTGGCTGCTCGCCGTGGAGCGCCTGCGCGACCTCCAGGGCCGGCTCCGCAGCGGGGCGCTCAGGCTTCGCCCGGCCGCGCCGCCGGGGAGCGAGCCCGCGGCGGTGCTCCTCGACACCCACGGCCGCGCAGCGCTGCCCCCACGACACGAGCTCCCGGCGCCCGTTTCGAAGTGACGCCGGAAGCCGGCTCAGGGACGGTCGGAGGCGCGCCGGCGCTGCGGCCGCGGACAGCTCCGCACGTAGTCGAGCACCTCGCGCAGTTTGGCCGTGGCGAGGCCGATCGCGGTGTCGGAGGCACCGTAGTAGACGCGCAGCTCGTCCGAAACCTGGTCGTGCACCCAGCCGCACGGGAAGACGACCCCGACCACATCGCCGATCCGCTCGTACGGCTGCGCCGGACCGAAGACCCATTCGTCGCTGCGGTGCAGGACGATCCGCGGGTCGTCGAGGTCGAGGAGCGCCAGCCCCAAGCGGTAGAGCGACCCAGATGCGGTGACGTGCACCCCGTGGTACATGATGAGCCAGCCCTCGGGTGTCTCCAGCGGTGGCGGACCAAGTCCGACCTTGCCCGCGTCCCACCAGGCACCCTCGCGCGCCTCCAGGAGCAGCGTGTGGTCGCCCCAGTGGCGCAGGTCCGGGGAATAGGAAATCCAGATGTGCGCGTCGCCGCGCACCGGGATCGGTCGGTGGATCAGCACCCAACGCCCACCGAAGCGGCGGGGGAAGAGCGCGGCATCTTTGTCGTCGGGGGGCATCGCCGGTCCGAGCCGCTGGAAGGTGCGGAAGTCGGGCGTCACCGCGAGCGAGACGAGCGGCCCCCGGCGGCTGTAGGCCGTGTAGGCGATCGCCCATTGTCGCCGTTCGGGCAGCCAGGTCACGCGAGGATCCTCGATCCCCCAGACCTCCTCGGGGTGCCGCTGCGGCGCCGACTGCAGGCCCGGGCGCGGGTCGATGACCCACCCGCCGACGCCGTCGGGGCTGCGGGCGACCGTCAGGTGCGAGATCCCCCGCCGGTCCTCGACGCGCATCAATAGGACCGTTTGGCCATCCACCGCCGCCGCACCCGGGTTGAAGACGGTGTTGACCGGGTACGGGAGATCGCCGGGCGTGATGATCGGGTTGGTCGGACAACGGGTGAAGAGGTTCGGCGTCGAGTCCATTGGCTCGCGAATCTATCGACGTGGTGGTGCCTGCCGCAAGGGCCCCTGCCGGCGGCCGGACCACGCGACGAACGGTCGGGCCACACGCCCGACCCGCCCGTGCGCACCGTGGTGACGGCCGCCGAGACGGGAGTCGACGCGCCGGGCCGCACGGCGGCCCGGCGCACGGTTCAGCGCGCCGCGTCGTCCTCCTCGGCGGCGTCCGACACCGCGGTATCCGCGGCCGGGCCTTCCTCGCCCTGCAGGAAGACGTTGGGCAGCTCGGGCTCGTCGTCGCCCCCGGACTCGCGCTCCCAGCCGGCCAGGC
>JAKAMV010000475.1 GCA_021812735.1 Chloroflexota bacterium
TTGCCGTTGAGGTCGATCACGCATGCACCTCCGTAGGGACGCTCGTTGGCGTCGCGGACCCGGGGGACGCAGTGCGGGCCTCGTCTGCAGAACTGCCGGCCGCCGCCTCCTCGCGCCGGGCGGCCGTCTCCTCGCGCCGGGCCGCCGCCTCCTCGCGCGCCGCAAAGAACGGGCGCAGCTCGGGTGGCGTCGGGTCATCGGCCGTCCAGTCGCGCGGCGCACGGACCACGACATCCGGACCGATCGCCGCCGCCCGGGCCGACGCGGCCGGATCGGCTGTCCACTCCAGCACCGCGGCGCCGCTCGTGTAACCGGCCCCGAACGCCACGAAGACGAGCCGATCGCCCGGTTGGACCCGACCCCGCTCGACCGCCTCGGAGAGCGCCATCGGCACCGAGGCCGCCGACGTGTTGCCGTAGCGGTCGACGTTCACGTAGACGCGATCCGGCGTGAGGCCCAGCTGCTTGGCGACCGACTCGATGATGCGGATGTTGGCCTGGTGCGGCACGAAGAGCGAGATGTCGTCCGGGGTGAGGCCGGCCCGCCGGATCGCCGTGAGCGCTGACGACGCGAGCGTGCGCGTCGAGTACCGGTAGGTCTCACGGCCGTCCATCCGGATGTAGTGACCGCGCCGCTCGAGCGTGGCGGGCGTGGTGGGGTTCCGGTTCCCGCCAGCGGGCACCCAGATGTTGTAGGCGCCGGAGGGATCCACCGTCAGCTCGAAGCCGAGGAGCCCCCCGCCCGGCTCGTCGGACGCCTGCACCAGCGCCGCGCCCGCGCCGTCGCCGAAGAGCACGCACGTGTTCCGGTCGGTGAAGTCGGTCACCCGCGACAAGACCTCCGCACCGATCACGAGCACGGTGCGGTACATCCCGCTCATGACGTAGGCGTGCGCAGAGGTCAGCGCGTAGACCCAGCCGGAGCACGCCGCGGCAAGGTCCATCGCGGCGGCCCGCGGCGACCCGATCACCTCTTTGACGAGGGCGGCCGTGGACGGGAACTGGTAGTCGGGCGTCACCGTCGCGACCAAGATCAAGTCGACCTCCGCCGGGTCGACGTCGGCCACGGCGAGCGCGCGACGGGCGGCGACCGACGCGAGTGATGTGGTCGACTCCCACGGCGCGGCGACCCGCCGCTCGCGGATCCCGGTGCGGGTGCGGATCCACTCGTCGGACGTGTCGACCAGCTGCTCCAAGTCGGCGTTGGTGAGGACGCGCTGCGGCGCGTAGTAGCCCCATCCGACAATCCGTGCACTGCGTGGCTGCATCTGTTCCCTCGCTCCCGGTCAGGCTGGCTCGATCTCGATCAGTGGTTGTTTGGCGCGGACGAGCATGCCGTCCGTGGCGCTGATCCGCGCCACACGCCCGGCCGCATCGCTCTTGATTTCGTTGAAGAGCTTCATCGCCTCGATCAGGCCGATCACTTGGCCGACCACGACCTCGGCGCCGACCGTCACGTAGGGCGCGGCTCCTGGCGATGGCGCCGCGTAGAAGATGCCGGTCAGGGGTGCCAGGACGGCGTGCGTCCGGCGGGGCGCGTCGGCGGCGGCCGTGGTGCCCGCCCGGTCCGCGCCGTCCGGGTCGACGGGGGTGGCGCTCTTCCCCTCGCCCGCCCGGCCGACCGATTCCCCGCGCGGTCCCGACCCGGCGGCGGGCAGCGCCTCGGCGACGAGGGTGCCGCCCGCGACGGCCACTTCGCCGGGCTTGCGCAGCAGGATGCCGAGTTCGCCGGCCTGCACCTCGAGCTCGGCGAGATCGGAGCGTTCCAGGAGGTCCTCGAGCCGGTCGATCAGGGCCAGCAGTTCGTCGGTGGTGATCATCTGGCTGCGCGGCCGCTGGCTGCCTGGCCGCTGGCCGTCTGGCCTTTGGCCGCCCGGCGTGGTGTGGAACGGAGCACGCTCGCGGGGCGTGCGGTGGCAGTGATCGCCGTCATGCGTCGACCCACCGGCGCAAGACGAGCACGCTGTTCTGGCCACCGAACCCGAACGCGTTGACGAGCGCGACCTCGAACGTGCCCTCGCGCGCCTTCCCGCGCACCAGATCGAGCCCCTCCGCCTCCGGGTCCGGGTCGACGAGGTTCAGTGTCGGCGGCACGCACCCGTCGACGAGCGCGCGCACCGTGACGGCCGCCGCGATCGCGCCCGCGGCGCCGAGCGTGTGCCCGAGCGCGCTCTTGATGGCCGTGATCGGGACCGCGTCGCGCCGCGCGCCGAAGAGCTCGCGGAGCCCCGCCAGCTCTGCCCGGTCGCCCTCCGGAGTGCTCGTCGCGTGCGCGCTGACCAGGTCCACATCGTCGGCCGCGATGCCGGCCTTCTCGAACGCCCGCCGCGCTGCGCGAACAGCGCCTCCGGAGCCCGGCACGGGGAGCGTCAGGTGGTACGCGTCCGCGGAGGCCCCATATCCGACGACCTCGGCGAGGATCCGCGCCCCGCGGGACCGGGCGTGGTCGAGCGCCTCCAGCACGAGCGTGGCGGCCCCCTCGCCCATCACGAAGCCGTCGCGGCCACGATCGAAGGGACGGCTCGCGGCCGCAGGGTCGTCGTTGCGGGTGCTGAGCGCCTTCATTGCCGCGAAACCACCCACGATCCCCTCGAGCACGGTGGCCTCGGTGCCGCCGGCGAGCATCACGTCCGCATCGCCCCGGCGGATCGTCTCGGCCCCCTCGCCGATCGCCTGCGCACCGCTGGCGCAGGCGCTGACCGTCGCCATGTTCGGCCCGCGCGCGCCGAAGACGATGCCGATCTGCCCGGCGGTCATGTTGGCGATCGCCATCGGGACGAAGAAGGGACTGAGGCGGTCTGGGCCGCGCTCGACGTACGTGCGGATCTCGTCGAAGATGGTGGCGGCACCCCCGAAGCCCGTGCCGATGAACGCGCCGGTGGCGTCGGCGAGCGCGCCTTCGAGGTGTTCGGGGAGCGCGGCGTCCGCCAGCGCCTCCTGCGTCGCCAACAACGAGAGCTGCGTGGCGCGGTCGGTGCGGCGCAGGGCCTTGCGGTCGAGGACGCGCGCGGGGTCGGCCTCGAGGGCCTCACCGGCGATGCGGCTCTCGACCCGCGACGGGTCGAACGACGCGATCGGGCGGATCCCCGACTCGCCCGCGACGAGCCGCGCCCAGGTGCGGGGCAGATCGCCGCCGAGCGCGGTCACGGCGCCCATGCCGGTCACGACCACGCGACGGGGCGCCGACCGGCGCACCGCTCCGTTCACCGGACGAACCGACCCGTCCGCACAGTCGCGGCGCGGTAGACGTCGCCGGTGAGCCCGCGCTCCGTCAGCTCGTCGCTGACCGGCCGCGCGTCGTAGACGGTCCGCCGCAGGTCGGCCCGCACCACGTCGCCGTCCACCTCGACCAGGGCCCAGGCCGCGCCCGGATCGCCGTCGAAGGCGTAGCCGCACGAACCCGGGTTCACGACCTGCTTCCAGCCGAGGTCCCGCACGTCGGCCATGTGCGTGTGCCCGCAGGCCACGACGCGGGCGTCGGTCCGGGCCACCGCCTCCACCACGGTCGCGGCGTCCACGTCGGCGCCCAGCCCGGCCGTCTGGCTGCCGGGTGAGGCGTGGCAGAAGAGGAGCAGCGTGTCGTCGACCCGGACGCGTCGTTCCGCGGGCAGCCGGCGGAGCCAGTCGAGTCGCTCGTCGCCCAGCTCGTCGTGCGCCCACTCCGCGGCGACGACGTTCACCCGGGGCACTTCGTCGAACCAGGGAAACGCCGCCGCCATGTCGAGGTCGGCGGCCGCGATGTCGGTGTTGCCCTGGATGACGTACGCGCCCTGGGATTCGAGCTCGCGCACCCGGTCGACCACCTCGCACGGGCGAGGGCCGTTCAGGACGTAGTCGCCGAGCAACGCGATCAGGTCGGGCGCTTCGCGGCGCACGTCGACGAGCACCGCGTCGAGCGCGGCGATGTTGCCGTGGATGTCGGACAGAAGGGCGATGCGGGTCGTCATGGTCTCCTCCGTGCGGCCGTCAGCGGAGCGTGCCGGGCGGCGGAATGATGAACGAAAGGAGCGCCTCGCAGGCGACTTCGCCGTCGACGGTCGCGACGGCGCGCCCTTTGCCGAAGCGGCGCCCCAGCCGCTCCATGGTGACTTCGAGGCGCAGGGTGTCGCCGGGCACGACGATCCGCTTGAAGCGGCACTCGTCGATGCTGGCGAAGAGGCCCATCGTGTCGCCGAAGCCGGGCTGCTGGGCCACGTAGACGGCCATGGTCTGGGCGAGGGCCTCCACCTGGAGGACGCCGGGCATGACGGGCTGGCCGGGGAAGTGGCCTTGGAAGAACCACTCGGTGGCGGTGACGGCTTTCTGGCCGACGATCCGGCTGTGCTCGGGGTCGTACTCGACGATGCGGTCGACGAGGAGGAAGGGCCAGCGGTGTGGGATGAGGGCCTGGATCTCACGGGTCGTCAGGGTCGACATCACTCCCTCCTTCTCTTCTGTCACCCTCGTACCGCTCCGTCACCCTCGCGCCGCAGCCACGAACGCCGCAGGGCCGACCCGGTCGAGCAGGTTCGTCGTGAACCCGCCGTCCAGGAAGACCGGGTGCGACAGGATCGCGCGGTGAAAGGCGACGTTCGTCTCCAGCCCCTCCAGGCGCAGTTCGGCGAGCGCGGTCCTGGCGCGGGCGATCGCCGTGGCACGATCCGGACCGTGCACGATGAGCTTGCCGAGGAGTGAATCGTAATAGGGCGGTACCTCGTACCCGCGGTACAGGTGGCTGTCCATGCGCACGCCCGGGCCGCCCGGCGGCAGGTACTCCGCGATCGTGCCGGCCTGTGGCCGGAAATCGTGCGCGACGTCCTCGGCCGTGATGCGGAACTCCAGGGCGTGCCCGCGCAGCTCGATGTCGCCCTGCGAGTAGCCGAGCGGCTCGCCCGCGGCGATCCGGATCTGCTCGGCGACCATGTCGATCCCGGAGAGCATCTCGGTGACCGGATGCTCCACTTGGATCCGGCAGTTGATCTCGATGAAGAAGTAGTTGCCTTGCGCGTCGACCAGGAACTCGAGCGTGCCGACGTTCTCGTATCCGGCCGCCACGATCGCCTGCACCGCCGCCTCGCAGAGGTGGTGCCGGCTCTCGGGGCCGAGCGCCGGCGTGGGCGCCTCCTCGATCAACTTCTGATGGCGCCGCTGCACCGAGCAGTCACGCTCGCCGACGTGGACGCCGTTGCCGTAGCGGTCCACGATTACCTGGACCTCGACGTGGCGGTTCTCTTCCAGCCACTTTTCGAGATAGAGGGCGTCGTCGCCGAACGCGCCGCGGGCCTCCGACCGGCAGATCGGCAGTGCCTGCTCGAGCTCGCGGGGCGAGCGCACCATGCGCATCCCCTTGCCTCCGCCGCCGGCCGACGGTTTGACCAGGACCGGGTAGCCGATCCGCTCGGCCTCGTCGAGGGCGTGGGCGTCGTCGCGGAGCAGGCCCGATCCCGGGATCGTGGGCAGTCCGTGCTCGGCGAGCAGGCGACGCGTCGCCGCCTTCGAAGCGAAACGTTCGAGCACTTCGGCGGGTGGTCCGATGAAGGTCAGCCCGTGGGCGCGCACGGTGTCGGCGAACGCGTCGTCCTCGGAGAGGAAGCCGTAACCCGGGTGGATCGCGTCGCAGCCGGTCACGATCGCGGCGGAGATCACCGCGGCCGCGGAGAGGTAGCTCCGTTTGGCGTCGGGGGGGCCGATACAGATCGCCTCGTCCGCCTCCTGGACCGCGAGCGTATCGATGTCGGCCTCGCTGTAGGCGACGACCGCCGGCACGCCGAGCTGGCGGCACGCGCGCAGGACGCGCAGGGCGATCTCGCCGCGGTTGGCGATCAGGATCTTGGTGAACACTCAGGCGTCCTCCGGTGCGATCGCGGACGACGGCGACCCGGCGACGGCCGACTCCGACCGAGGCTCGGACGAGGCGAGCTCCGACGTCGGGAACGCGGGCACTGGAGCCGGCAGATCGATCTGGATCAACGGCTGCCCGTACTCGACGGCCTCACCCGGCTGGGCGAGGAAGCGCCCGATGAAGCCGTCGACAGGGGCCAGGACTTCCTGGCGCACGCCCAGGCAGTCGACGAAGCCGACGATGTCGCCGTGCCGGACGTGGCGGCCGGCGCTCCAACCTTCGCGCGGGCTGAAGTACCCGACGGCCGGTGAGGCGGCGGCCGCGGGCAGGAGGGGATCCGCCGGGGCGACGCGATCGACCGGACCGCCGGACTCGACTGCGGAGCGCTCCCCCGACGGGGCGCCGACCGGCTCGCCTGCCCGCCCGGGACGGCTGCCGTCCGGCGCCTCCGCGCGTCGCCGGCGCCCCTCGACGACCGGAATGGGGCGGCGTCGATCGAATGGCTTGCGCAGCCGGATCCGCCAGGTGTCGGTGCGCACCTCGAGCTCGCCGAGTCCGCTCGCGTCGAGCCGCGCGATGAGGGCCGGGAGCAGGTCGTCGGCCAGGCGGGCGATCGTCGCGGGTGCGGGGGCGGGGGCGGGTGCGGGTGCGGGGACGGCATCATCGGCCACCTGGTCGCCGGCCTGGTTGGGAGCGACGTCGGGCGCCTCGCCGCCGGCCATCCAGGCCGCCGCTACGTCCGCCGCTTGGCGCTCGCCGGAACCGTTCACCTAGAGGTCCTCCCGCAGCGGGGCGTCGACGTCGGCCTCGACGGAGGGCCGTCCGGACCCGCTCTCGGCGCCACCCAACGTCGCCCGGCCCACCTCGATCAGCTCGCGCAGCCGTCCGGCCAGATCGGGGCGCCGGGCCGCGGGCGCCACCTCGCGCTCCACGGTCGTGAACGCGCCCATCGCACGGTACCGCGCATACCGCCGCTCGACCAGCTCCGCGAGCGGCAGCGCTTGCAGTCGGGTCAGGTGCTCCGAGATACGCCCGGCCAGGGTCGCGGCCGTCGCGATCGGGTCCTCCTGCGCGCCGCCGGCGGGTTCCGGCACCACCTCGTCGACGACACCGAGCGCCAGCTGGTCTTGCGCGGTGAGCCGCATCGAGGCGGCCGCCAGGCGTGCCGCCGCCGCGTCGCGCCACAGGATGCTCGCGCAACCCTCGGGGCTGATCACCGAGTAGATCGCGTTCTCGAGGGCGAGGACCACATCGGCGGTGGCGATCGCCAGCGCGCCGCCGGACCCGCCCTCACCGGTGATCACCGTGACGATCGGGGTGCGGAGCCCGCTCATCAGCGCGATGGAGCGGGCGATCGCCTCGGCCACGCCGCGCTCCTCCGACGCAGGGCCGGGGTAGGCGCCGCCGGTGTCGACGAAGGTCACGACCGGCAGGCCGAACCGCTCGGCGAGCGAGAAGAGGCGCATCGCCTTGCGGTAGCCCTCGGGGTGGGCCATCCCGAAGTTCCGGCGGATGTTCTCGTCGGTCTCGGAGCCGCGCTGGTGGCCCACGAAGACGAACGCGTGGCCGGGCATGCGGGCGAGCCCGCCGACGATCGCGGGGTCGTCGCCGAAGAGGCGATCGCCGTGGAGCTCGACGACGTCGGTCGCCATGGCGCGCACGAGATCGAGGGTATGGGGCCGCTTGACGTTGCGTGCCGCCTGGACGCGCGCCCACGCCAGCTCCTGGGCAGCGGTATCGGGGGCGGCGGCGGTGGAGGCGAAGGGCGCGGCTGCGGCGGATGCCGGGGCGAGGGCCGCGGTGCGTGTGGCCGCCGGGGCGGCCGGCGCGAGG
>JAKAMV010000476.1 GCA_021812735.1 Chloroflexota bacterium
CAAGCGAGCACAGGAGCATGGTGTCGCCCTGCCCCACCTGGCCCTCGACCTCCTCGTAGGCGATCCCCGGCAGCAGGCCGAGCGGCAGTCCGGTGGCACGCAGCTCGATGACTCCCTCGGCAGCCCGGACATAGGGCAGGTTGTGGCCCGCGTTCGCGAACACGAAGCGGCCGGTCGCCGGCTCCAGGACGCCGTACAGGCAGGTGACGAACATCCTTGGTGGCATCTCCGGTGCGAGGAGCTCGTTCGCGCGGGCCAGGACCTTGCCGGGATCGACAAGCCTCGGCGCCTCGGCGCGCAGGATGGAGTGCGTTCGGGCCATGACCAGGGCCGCGGGGACGCCCTTGTCGGTGACATCGCCTACCACGACCCCGATGCGGCCCTCACCGAGGTCGATGAAGTCGTAGAAGTCACCGCCGACGACGCGCGCGGGGCCGTAGTAGGCGGCGATCTGCCACTCGGGCAGGTTGGGCAGCTCGCGAGGCAGGAACTGCTGCTGGATCAGCTGCGCGACCTTGAGCTCCTGCTCGTACCGCTCCCGCTCGGCGGCCTCGGCGGCCTGCTCTCGGACCAGCTGGGCGACGCGGATCGCGGGTGCCGCCTGCGCGGCGAGCGTCGCGAGAAGCCGTCGGTCGTCGCTCGAGTACTCCTGCTCGGACAGGCGCGGGCCGAGGTTGAGGGTCCCGATCAGCTCGCCCTGCGTGACCAACGGAACCACCAGCGCCACGCCAGCTGCCCGAAGCTCGTTGAGCGCCCCGCTCGACAGCTCGAGCTTGGCGAGGTCGACGGGACCCGGGGCAGCCTGGAGGTACGCGAACAGCGGGTCGGTCTCGGGGATGTCTACCGCGACACCGGCGGACGCCGCGGGCAGGGTTGGCATCGCAGCTTGGCTGACGCCAGTCTCGGGCAGCACGCGACGGCCGAGGAAGCGGCGGAACGGCGAAGGCAGTGCGGTCATCGGGGCCATCCTCGCTGGTTGACGTTCGCTCATCGTTACGGACTCGGCTGGCTGGTCGCGCGCGCGAACGCCGCCGCCGGGAGTCAGTGCTGTCGCGTCATTGCCCGCGCTGTTCGCATCAGCGCGGGCGGACCCCGCGGACCCACACCACGGCCGTGCCGGGCCGAAGGGCGTCCAGGACGGTATCCCTGATCTCCCGCTCCACCGCGTTCGGGTCGGTGTTGCTCCGGAGCCGCTCGCCAAATAGCGCCACCACCCGCTCGTCGTCGTAGCGCGCGCGGTCGAACTTGTGGTCCACCGCGCGCTGCACTCGTCCACGGAGTGGCCCGAAGAGAGCCGCCGTCAGGAGGGTGGACCCGGCGACTGCCAACGTCTCGCCCTGCGTGACGCCCGCGAGGAGGTCCTCCAGCGTGACCACGGCGAGAGCGAAGGCGCCGGCGAGCAGGCCGGTGAGGAGCCCCCAGCCCAATGTGCGGCTGATGACCCGATCGATGTCCCACAGTCGGTACCGGAGGATGGCAACGCCGATCGCGACCGGCAGCAGGGGGAGGGTCGTCAGCCCCACCTGCCACGCGACGTCGGACACCGGCCCGTTGTTGGGGATCGACACGCCGAACGCCACGACTGCCACGCTGGCCACCAGCCCGAACCACTTGAGCTGCTGGCGCTCGAGCCGGTCGGCACGCCGATAGCGGACGAACACGCCTACCACGGCACCGCCGAAGAAGATCGGGACAACGAGATTCGATGCCACGGTCAGCGCCGCCAGCAGGCCGGTCGTGCCCGGGATGCCGAGCGGGTTGTCGATCCACGGCGTCTCGGGCAGCGGCCCTGGCGTGAAGGCTGGGCCGAGCGCGGAGGCGACGGCGCCCACGACCCCGGCGAGCCCGAATCTCCGCCATCTGGGTCCGAGGAAGCGGCCGGTCGGGAACAAGAGCGGCACGAAGATGACCAGCATCGCGATGGCCGAGAGCACCCCCCACCCGGACAGCCACGCGATCGGCACGACCAGCGGCAGGCTCGAGGATGTCGCATGGGCGTAGTTGACGTACGCCCCGCCGAAGATGCCCATCGCTGCGCACGCGCCCGCGGCCTCGAGCAGCCAGCCCACTGGGTTGCCGGGCACGCGCAGGGCCACGAAGCCGCCCACCAGGGTCAGCGACAGGACGATCGCCGGGAAGATGACGATGAAGACGACGCCGGTGGGCCCGTACTGGTCTAGCGTCGCAACCCCGACGGGCACGCCCACGAGCGTGAAGAGCAACGAGTCGGCGGCCACGGCCCCCACGGCCGCCACGGCGATGCCGCTCGCACGACCCGCCCGTGCAGGGGCGCCGGAGGACGACGCTGCGGTCACCGGGCGCGGGTCCAGATGCTGGCGTGAGCCGGCGCCACGGCTCGGTGGACCGCCCGCTCCACCCGCGAGGCGACGCGGTCGAGATCAGTTTCGTCACGCAGGTAGGCAGCGAGGCCCGTCAGCGTGGCCTCGGCGTCCACGCGTGAGCGGTTGAACCGTCGGTCGACGAGACGTTGCACCCGGCCGCGGAGGGGCTGGAACAGCGCAAACACGGCCAGGGTGGAGGCGGCGACCGCGAATGTGCCGCCGGCACCGGTCACGGTGGCCAAGCCGGTCTGGAGGGCGAGGACGAGGACCGCGAACAGGGTCGCCAGCAGCCCGGTCACGATCGCATAGGAGAGCGTCCGACTGATGATCCGGTCGATGTCCCAGAGGCGATAGCGCACGATCGCGATCCCGATGGCGACTGGCAGCAGGCCTACCCCGGCCATGGCGACGACGAAGGCGAGGGCCGCGACCGGATTCGAGGCAAGCATGGCCACAGACAGGGCGGCGATCGACAGCGTCGCCGTGGAGCCGAACCAGCGCAGCTGGGCCCGTTCGATGGCTGTTCCCCGGCGATAGCGCACCACGGCCGAAGCGACGACGAGTGGCAGCGCGACAAGGGGGCTCACCGCGTTGAAGACGCCGAGCACGTCGAGTACCGCGGGATCGCCCGTCCAGCCCGTCGGGTTCTGGAAGCCGGACGACCCGAGAGGACCGGGCGCCAGCATGGACGGCGTGGCGGAGAGGACCGCGATCAGGAGCGAGAGCACCACCACCCAGCGCCAGCGAGCGGACGGGGGGCGGCCGTCCGGGAACAGGAGGGGCAGCAGCAGGAGGGCCATCACCAACGGCGGGCTGAACGCCCACTGGGCGATCCAGGCGGCGGCCTCGGCGCCGGGGAGCGCGGCTGCGAAGGTGCTCACGCTCCAGTCCGCGTAAGCGGTCGCGGCGAGGTTGAGCCCGACCAGCAGGCCGGTGAGCCAGAGAATCCAGCCGACCGCATTGCGCGGCTCTCGGCCGATGACGAACGCTCCCACGCCTCCGTACACGGCGGTGATCCCCGTGAACAGCGCAAAGGCGAGGGCCGGGCTGTTGGGTCCCGCGGTGCCCGGCAGCAGGGCGCAGGCGAGACCGGCGGGCGCGAGCGCGATGACCGGTGGCCAGACCAGCAGCCGCAGCACCGAGTGCCGAGCCGGCTTGCCACCCGGCTTGCTCACGGGCCGCGGCCGACGCCCGCCCATCGGACCCGTGCGGCGGAGATCGGGTGAGGCTTCGGTAGGGACGCTCGTCATCTGGATCGGGACGCCTCGACTGCGCTGGCAGTCACAGTACTCGGTTTACCAACGGTTGGGTTCGAGCCGCATGGTTGTGCGTTCACGTCCGGAAACCGTTACGAGCGCGCGTTCGGCACCGTTACGAACTCGTACACCCGGGCTGTATCGTTGCGCCATGACTGCACCGCGTCCCACGCCCGGTGCACCCGCCGGCCGTCTTGACATCCGCGTCCTCGGGCCGCTCGAGGTCCTTGTGGATGGGCAGCCCCTGCAGGTTGACACGCGCAAAGCGCTGGCGATTCTCGCCCTGCTGGCGGTCGAGGCGCGTCCCTTCGCTCGGGACGAGCTTGCGGCGATGCTGTGGCCCGAGGCGGATGACGGATCGGGGCGCGCGGCGCTGCGTCGTACCCTGTCTGTGCTCCGAACGGGCCTCGGCGGCAGGTGGCTCGCGATCGACCGTACCACTGTGGCGCTCGAGGTAGGCGGCTGGATCGACCTCCGCGTCCTCGACGCCGCGGGGCTCTCCAGAGCGGTGGACGTCCTGGCGGAGGCCGCCGGGCTGGCGCGCGGACCGTTCCTCGCCGGCTTCTCGCTCCGGGACAGCCCGGCGTTCGACGACTGGCGGGCGACGTGGGCGACGGCCGTCGAGCGGACGGTGTCGTGCGTGCTCGACCGACTCGCCCAGGCCCTCGAGACCGGGGGGGACCTCGCGGGCGCCGTCGCGGCTGCGGCACGACGCGTCGACCTGAACCCGCTCGACGAGCCGGCCCAGCGCCGCCTGATGCTGCTGATTGCCCGGACCGGAGACCGAGCAGGGGCAATCCTGAGCTACCGAGCCTGCGTCGCCGCCCTGGACCGAGATCTCGGCGTCGCGCCCCTGGCCGAGACGACGGAACTGTACGAGGCCATCCGCGATGACCGGGTCGACACCGCGATGCCACCCGAACTGGTGGCCGCGGTCGATGCGGCGCCGCCCGGGCGGCTGCCGATGGTCGGCCGTGGAGAGGCGCTGGCCGCGGTGGTGGCCGCCCACCGCGCGGCTACGCCGAACGGCCGCGTCGTCATCGTCAGCGGGGAGGCGGGCATCGGCAAGACCCGGCTGGTCGAGGCGGCCCTCGCCGAGGCGCGGCTGGCCGCGGCGCCCCGGCTCGTGGCGCGCTCCTTCGAGACGGAGCGGGACATCGCGTACGGCACGGTGATCGAGCTGTTGCGAACTGGGCTGGCTCGCGGTGACGGCCCGCGGCAAGTAGCGGCGTTGCCGCAGGGAATCCGTGCCGAGCTCGGCCGGCTGCTCCCACTGCCCTCGGCAGCGGACCAGGCCATCGACCGTTGGAATGCCGCTGCCGAGGGGCCCGCCGCTCGGGCACGGCTCCTTGACGCGATTGCCGCAGGCCTCGTCGCCCTGGTCACGCCGACCGACGCCGGCGCGGACGCCCCGTCGGGCGTGCTCGTGGTCGAGGACATGCAGTGGGCGGACGTCGCCTCCCGCGCGGCCATCTCGTGGCTCGGTCGCCGCCTGGCTGGTCGTCCCATCCTGCTGCTCATCACTTGGCGGCCGGAGGACCTCGACGAGGAGGCGAGCCGGTTCGCCGCCGGCGTAGAGGCGCTCGAGAGTGCGACCACCATCCGTCTGGCGCGCCTCGAGCGGTCGGACGTGGCGCGCCTGGTCGCGATCGCCTCCCCGAGCGGGCCAGGGGCACCTTCGGCGGACGCGCTGTTTGAGGCTTCGGAGGGATTGCCGCTGTTCGTCGTCGAGGCCCTTGCTGCCGGGGGAGCCGAGTCGGGTTCACCGGCTCATGGCATGCGGTCCCTGCTTCGCCAGCGCTTGGCGGCGGTCAGCGAGCCAGCGGGCCAGATCCTGTCGGCGGCAGCAGTCCTCGGGCGCACGTTCGACCTGCCCGTCCTGCGCCAGACGAGCGGCCGCACCGAGGAGGAGGTCATCGCCTCGCTTGAGGAGCTGCTTCGACGGGGGCTGATCCGGGAACAGGCCGGCGGTCCGGGGGAGACGTTCGACTTCGCGCACGCTCGCCTCCGAGACGCGGCGTACGAGGCCACTGGCCTGGCGCGACGACGCCTGCTCCACCGACGCGTGGCCAACACCATGCGCGCCGATTCGTTCATGCGCGCCGATCCGGGGCACCTCGCCGTGGTAGCAGGCCACCTTCGCGACGGCGGCCTGGAAGCCGAGGCGGCGACCCTGTTCGTCGAGGCTGGGCGAGGGGCTCGGGCCGTCCACGCGCTTGCAGAGGCTGGTGCGCACTTGGAGACCGCGCTCGCGCTCGGCTACCCAAATGCCGCCGAGGTCGAGCTTGAGCTCGGCGAGATCCGCACGCGACAGGGCGACTACGCGGCTGCGGTTACGGCGCTCGAGGCCGCCGCTGCGCGGGCAGGCACCGACCTCCTGCCATGGGTGGAGCTCCGGCTTGGCCAGGTTCATGCGCGCCGAGGCGAGCTCGAGCGGGCGGCGGGCCATCTCGACGCGGCGATCGGCGGGTTGGAGGGCCGGCGGGAGGCCAGCGCGCACGCCCTGCTCGTGCGGGCGATGGTCGAGCGGGCAGTGGTCGCCCGGAGGGCCGGAGACCTCGCCACCGCGGCCGTCCTGGGCGCTGCGGCCCGCCAGCTCGCCGAGGCCACCGCCGACGGAACCGGTGCCGGGGCGGCGCTGCGCCTGCTTGGCCTCGTTGCGCACGACCGCGCGGACCTTGTCACGGCCCGCGACGTCCTCACCCGAAGTCTCGCGCTCGCCGCTGCGGATCCGGACCCCGGCTCCGGGATCGCGGCGATGAACGCCCTGGCGCTGGTCGAGGCGGCCGACGGACGTCACGCGGAGGCGATGGCGCTGCTGGAGGCGGCGTTGGCGGACATCCGCCGGATCGGGGCTCGCCATCTCGAGGCCGCGGTGGAGAACAATCTCGCGGACCAGCTGCACGCCCTCGGCCGGTCGGACGATGCGATGTGGCACCTCCGACGGGCGGTCGCCCTGTTCGCCGAGGTGGGCGGTCGACCCGGCGAGCTCGAGCCGGAGATCTGGAAGCTGGTGGACTGGTAAGCGAGGTCCTCGGCCGTCTGACAGCAGCGAGCCGGGCCGCGACACGCTGTGCACCGCCGCTGTCAGACCTCGCGCCGCACCCGGATCCCGCGCTGCTCCGCCATCGCCTGGACCCAGCCCGCCGCGTTCATGCCGGGATCGCTCTCGCGGTAGGGCGCATCGTCGCCGTCGTCGGCCCGCCCCTCGCCGCCCACGAGGGTCAGCGTCCCGCCATCGGCCGCGAGGTTGTCGAGCAGCCGCTCGAGGTCGTCCTCGCCAACCGCCACGAACCGGGACCCCACGTCCACCGAGACCGACCCGTCATCGCCGGCCATGACCGTGAGGTCGCCGCTCCGCCCCTCGCCGATCCCCAACGCCTCGTCCTCCGTCCGGCCCAGCCGAATGGTCCGGCTCTTCGCCCCGCTACCCGGCGCGGGTGGCGCCGGTGAAGCTGAATGACGATAGTCGGACCGCGGGCACGACGCTGCCGCCGAGCAGCCCCCGCAGGCACCGCCGGTCGCGGCTGACCGCCTCGACGCCGGCGAGCGCGTCGAGGTAGGACATCGTGAACCGCAGGTTGCGCACCGGCCCCACGATCCGCCCGCCCTCGACGAGGAACGTCCCGTCCCGGGTCATGCCCGTGATCACGACTCGCTTGGGGTAGACCGGGTTGGTGTAGTGGAAGCGGGTGACCAGCAGCCCGCGCTCGAGCCCGCCGATCAGGTCCTCGGTGGTGGCGTCGCCTGCAGCCATGGCCATGTTGGTGGGGAACGGGCCATAGGGGTTCGGTGCCGGCAGGCCGTGGCCGGTCGAGCGGCGGCCCGCGCGCGATGCCGTCCGCGCGTCGAACGCGAGGTCGCGGCAGACGCCCCGGTCCAGCAGGGCGAGCCGCTGCTTGGCGACGCCCTCCGCGTCGAAGCCCACCGGCAGCCCGGCCGGGTCGCGACCGTCGTCGGTGATCGTCACCAGCGGCGAGGCGACCTGCTTGCCGGCCTCGAAGAAGGAGCGGTCCTCGGCCACGGCCAGCGCGCTGAAG
>JAKAMV010000477.1 GCA_021812735.1 Chloroflexota bacterium
GCGAAACGGTGCGAGGCAACCTGATCCTCCCCGTGCGCCTGGTCGTCCGCGGATCGACCGGTCCTGCTCGCTGACTGACGGGCGCGACGCCCGGCGGCCCGGCCATCTGGCGGCCCGGTCACCCAGCGATCACTTCGCCTTGCCTGCGCGTGGAGACTGCGCTAGAGTGGCTCTGAAATCGATACCACGCCTCGGTCGCACGCCCCCCCTGGCTCCATGCCCGCCGGTGGGCTTCGCCCATTGCAACCAGTTGGATTCCGACCGGGATCGTCTCGGAGGCCTCGGATAGTCATGGATCAGCCAATTCGACTCGGTGTTGTTGGGCTCGGCCTGATCTGGCAGGCCGTCCACCTGCCGAACCTTCGCGGCCTTCGCGATCGCTACTCGGTCACCCACGTCTGCGACCTGTCGCCGTCCCTCGCGGCAGCGACCGCGGACGAGCTCCCCGGCACCGTGGCCAGGTCGACCGATTGGCTAGCCGTCTGTGATGACCCGGACGTCGATGCGATCATGTTCCTGACCCCGGGCGATCATGCGCCGCAGGTCCTCGGTGCGCTGCGGGCGGGCAAACACGTCTTGGTCGAGAAGCCACTCTGCGTGACCGTCCGCGAGGCGCGCGACCTAGAGCGCGCGGCGGCCGCGTCGGGTCGCGTTCTCCAAGTCTCTTACATGAAGATGTACGACCCGATCATCGACCAGGCGCGCGAGGCTGTCGCCTCGATCGGTGCACGGCGAATCGTCCGGGTGACGGTGCTCCACCCTGCGGACGCTCCCCAATTCGAGCATGTCAACCTGCGCCGGCCCGACGATGCCGACCAGGCGACGGTGGACGCGGACTCGGCGTACGCATTCGGTCGCACGGGCGAGGCCCTGCCGGGCGCCCCGCCAGCGCTTCGCCGGCTGTATTGGAACCCGCTCCTCGGCTCGGTCTCGCACGAGATGTCATTGTTGCGCGCCCTGGGCATCGCGCTGCCGACGCGCTTCGAGGCAGCGCGGGCGTGGCCGTTCCGGCTCGACGCCCCAGCCGGGGAGCCGCCCTGTCTCCACGGATCGGCCGACCTGGGGGATGGCTCCACACTCGAGTTGTCATGGGCCTGGTTGCCCGACTACCCGGAATACACGGAGGAGATCGCCATCTTCGGGACGCAGGGCCGGCTGCGCCTGGAGATGCCCGGCCCGTATCTGCCGGCCCACCGAGCGGTGCTCCACCTCGAGCGCGCCACGGGCGGGATCCGCTCCTCGACCACGTATCGGGCAGGTCACGCGACGGGCTTCGTTCGCGAGGTCGAGGCGTTCGCGGATTCGGTCATCGACGGAGCGCCGGTGCTCTCTACAGCCGCGGGAGCCGCCGCCGATCTGGCCTGTCTCCAGCAGCTGGTGGCCGCCATCGCCGCAGGCAACGGCATCACGATCGGGACGGAGGCGGCAGCATGACGATCCGGATTGGCACGGCGCCCGTCAGCTACGGCATCTTCGGGGCGTCGGGAGATCGCAGCGCCGGTGAGGCGCTCCTGGACACGGCGGCCGCCGCCGGGTTCAGCGGCCTCGAGCTCGGGCCGCCAGGTCTGTTCGGCACGCCCCGCCAGACCGGAGAGCAGTTCCGGCGCAGGAATCTGGCGATCGTCGGATCGTACATTCCGATTCACTTTGCCGCCGACGAAGCGACCGTAGCGCACGACCTGGTCGCGATGCGCACGACGCTCGAAGAGCTGTCGGTCGACGGGCCCACCGAAGCGCTGGCGATCCTTGCCGACGAGGGCTCGACGGCCCTGAGGGAGAACCCAGCCCGCAGCTGGACCGATCGCAGCCTGGCTCTCGACGATGACGGCTGGCGCCTGCTCGGGCGCCGGCTCGAGGAGGCCCTGGCGATGGCGGCCGACGCGGGGGTGCCGACGAGCTTCCACCCGCACCTCGGGACTTTCGTCGAATCACCTTGGGAAATCGAGCGCCTGGTCGAGCTGACCGACGTGCGGCTGACCCTCGACACGGGTCACCTCGCCCTGGCCGGGGCCGACCCAGCCGAGGTCCTCGCGCGGTTCGGGGACCGGGTGAACCACGTCCATGCGAAGGACGTGCATCTCGATGTGCTGCGACGGGCCAAGTCGGAGCGGCGCACCGACTTCGAGACGTGGTTTGCGGACGTGTCGTGCCCGCTGGGGCAAGGGGATGCCAACCTGGACGTGTTCCTTGACGGGCTCGTCGGCCGCCAGTACGACGGGTGGATCGTGATTGAGCAGGACCACGCGCCCGCGCCGGCGGCCGCCTTCGCCGCCATCGCGGAGGAACAGGCGGGCAATCGCAGGTGGCTCGAGGCGGCGCTCACCGATCGGGGCGCCTCAGTGGAGGGACGGCTGGTCGCACATCTGCGGTCCGGCGGCGGGTCCTGACCTCTTGTGTGGCGATCATCCCGTGGGGGTTGGAAACCCGGATTCGATCATGCGACGAGGCCGTGGTACTCGTGGATGAGCCCGCCGAGCAGATCTCGTCGGTGGATGCGGGCGCTGCCGCCCGTAGAGACCACATCGGCGGATCGCACCGGGCTGATCCGTGCGAATCGGGGTTTCCGACCCCCACGGGCGAGAGGGATGGTGCCTCCGATACCGACCTCGGCGTGGAGGTGATCCGGTCGGCTTCTCTGGCAGCCGGGCGGCACATCGCCGTCTGATCCGTTGGCCGCTGGCCCGTCGGCCGTCCACGAGCCCGTGGCCGATCAGGCCCCCTCGACGACGATGCCCATCGCGCGGGCGGCGTCAGCCTGCCGCCGATCGAAGGTCAGCATCACGAGCGGCTGCGGTAGGCGGTCTGCCGCGGCGAGGTGCAGCGCATCAAGCGTTCGAACCTGATACCGACAGCCGAGCTCGGATGCCCGCTGGAGGCAGGCGGGGTCGATCGGGACGACATGGCAGCGTTCCCAATCCTCGCGAAGACCGCTCCATACGGGGGCGTCCTCGCCGCGATCGAAGCCGAGACGGCACAGCGTGATCTCGGCCTCGGTTCGCGCCACGGCAGATACGACCCACTCGGGATCCTCGCCCATCCGCCGAGCGACGAACGGGGAAGCCTCCTCCTCGACGTACCGCTTGACGAGCGCCGAGGTGTCGAGGAACAGCATCAGCGCTCGCGCAGCTCGGCGAGGACGTCCGCGCTCGACCTGCCCGACGGCGCGGGCACCGGCTTCGGGAGTCCCGGCAGCGTCCGGAGCCGGGGAGCGACCACGCCACCGGTCGCGACCAGCTCGTCGAGGCTGGCGGCCCGCCCCGCCGGGCTGACCGGCCCGATCTCGGCCGCCGGGACGCCGTCGACGGTGATGATCAGCCGCTCGCCGGCGTGCGCCCGCCGCACCACCCGGCTCGCCTGGTTTCGCAACTCCCGGATGGCAATTCGCTCCATGACCGGTACTGTAGCACATGGACTACGCTCGCATTGTGGTCGCTGAGATCGCGCGAGCAGGAGCTGCCGCGAAGGGGCCGCTCTTTCGCCGCGCTCGTCATCGTCACCGTACGGGTCACAGCGGGTCGAGAGCCAGGTTCGGGCCATCTGCGTCTCCGTGAGGCCCAGAGGCTCGAGATCGGCACCGCGAAGAGGCAGTCACCGAGGCCGTACACGCACGGGCCCGTGTGCAGCACGCCCAACGGTACCGGCCCGGCCGGACCTCCGGAGGGTGGTCGTGCCCCGAAGGACCACCGACCCTTGGGCAGGCAACATCCCGCCCGACCATTGCCCGGAGCCACACCCATGCCGCGTCTGACCAGCCGGGTCTTCACCGATCTCGCGCTCTGGATGGTGGGCTTCGGCGTCCTCATCGGGCTCGTTTTTCCTCCGTTCTGTCTCCTCCTTGGGCTTCCGGAGGCGCGGGTCATGACCCCCGCATTCTTTGCCTCGACCCTGGTCGCCGGCTTGGCGGTCGGGGGCGTCAACTTCGGGCTTTCGCGACTCGTGGTCGGGCGACGGCTGCGGCTGCTTGCCGACCGGATGGGAACCGTCGAGCAGCAGCTGACCGATGCGGTCTTCAGCCATGACTGGACCAGCTGTGATCCGGAGCGCTGCGCGCTCCCGGTCGATTCGGCGGACGAAGTGGGAGCCAGCGCCGGCGCGTTCAACCGCCTGATCGCGACCCTCGCCCGCAGTCACATGGTCGAGACGGCGATGCGCGACTTCAGCGCGGTGCTGTCCAGCGAGTTCGAGCTCGAGGGCCTCAGCAATGCGGCGCTCGATGGCCTGCTGCGCCATACCGGGGCGGCGGCGGGTGCGATCCTCGTCGCCCGCGAGGACACGATGGAGCCGCTGGCCAGCCACGGCCTTCGCGGGACCGAGAGCCTCGCGGGCAACGACCACGTGCGGCGGGTGCTGCGCCTCGGTCGGACCGAGCACCTGCGGGTCGAGACGCCCGAGATCAGCATCGACTCGCTGCTCGTCGGCCAGGCCGCCCGCGAGATCCTCGTGGCGCCGATCACGTTCAAGAGCGTGCCGCTCGGGTTGATCGTCCTCGCCACGTCCGGGCACTTCGAACGCGACAGCATCCGCCTGCTCGAGCAGTTGCGCGCTGATCTCGCCCTGGCGGTCAACAACGCTCTCGCCCATGATCGGCTCGAACGCCTGGCCGCTGTGGACCCGCTGACGGACGCGTACAACCGGCGGTTCGGGCTCGCCCGCCTGCGCGAGGAGTTCTCGCGGGCCGTACGCGCCGAGAACCCGCTCGGAGTCCTAATGCTCGACATCGACCGCTTCAAGACGGTCAACGACACCTACGGGCATGTCGTGGGTGACCGCGTCCTGCGCGCCGTCGCCGCCGCCTGCCGGCGCGTCCTGCGTGAGGGCGACGTCCTCATCCGCTACGGCGGGGAGGAGTTCCTCGTCCTGCTGCCCGGGGCAGGTCCCGCGGACGTCCGACACATCGGCGATCGGGTTCGTCGCGCGGTCGCGGAGACCTCGGTCGAGGACGGGGAGCTGCGGGTCGGCGTCACGGTCAGCCTCGGCGGAGCCACTTACCGGGAGTCCACGGACTCCACGGACGCTCTCGTCGCCCTTGCCGACGGCGCGCTGTACGAGGCCAAGGAAGGCGGCCGCAACCGCCTGGTCTTCGCATAGCCAAGGGGCCGCCGCCAGCCCAGCACCTACCACGGTGGCTTGTGGAGCGGGGAGGGTGGATCGGACCCGAGGCGTGCCATGCGAATGGGGCGTGGGGCAACATACGGCGGCTCCGACGCGTCGCACACCCGATGGTGCACCCCGCAGAAACTCGTCTACAACCTGACCTACCAGGCCTCGCACTTCCCGACCGACAACGCGAAGCGGTACATCGCCTGCCACGAGCTGGGGCACACGGTCGGCCTCCGGCACCCGCTGTCGAGCGAGCCGCAGGCGACGTGCATGCAGAACGCGGGGATCTCGCCGAAGTACGTCCCGACGTACACGACGACGTCGACGACCGAGCGGGCGCAGATCGCGTCCCACTACTAGGGGTGACGGAATGATCCGAATCCTGCACGCCATCGCGTGCGGGCTCCTGCTCGTCGCGCTCGCGGCCTGCAGCCGGTCGGCGACCGGGGCCATGCCGACGGCCGTCACGACCGCCCCATCGGCCATTCCCACGTCAGCCATTCCCGCGTCAGCCACGCCGACGGCCGTCGTGCCTGTGGCGACGCCGCTCGCCAAGATCGCTCCCGAGGCGTTCTGGACGCTGCTCTTCAACGGGGAGCCGACGGCCATCGACTACCCCACGCTCGCGGGCATGGCGACGGACTGCGACCTCGTCGTTCTCGACACGCTCACGGCCGTGAAGCCGGGGCCGGATTCCGTCGCCGGTGATGGCGTCACGAACTACATGTACACGGTCGACGTCACGGTCGAGCGCGTCCTGCTCGGCACGATGCCGGCGACCGGCAGCACGGTCCCCGTGGCCGTGTTCCTCGGGGTCGATTCCGCGGAGGGCGCCAACCCGTACCTCGACGTGATCGCCCAACGGGCTGCGTCGCTGCCCAAGGAGCGGGGCGTCCTCTTCCTCCAGAACCTCGTCAAGTACTACTCGCGATACGACGCCAGCGCCCCGCAGCGGTACGACCCGAGCGCCTATCAGGTCGCGAGCCTCCAGGGGATCGTCCGTGACAAAGCCGGAGTGTCGTGGCTTCCGGCAGAGGCGCCCGGGACCTGGACCTCGACGCTCCGCGACAGGCCGTTCAGCTCGGCCCTCCAGACGGTCGCGACGGCCGTTGCGAGTGCCGCCGGAGCCGGGCAGTAGGCCGGGCCAGACTCGGGCTGCAAGTCCGTGCGGAGAGCCGCACCCGCCTGCAGCCCGCTCCTCCACGCGGGCCGCGCGGGCGTTGCAGGCAGGCGCCGCTCACCAGCAGCGGATGCCGCGGCCGGAGCCGAGGGGCTCGATCTCATCCTCACGGCCAGCTCCGCCGGCAGCCCCGCTGCAAGGGCGTGTCGCGCCCGCGTGCCCGATTCGCTCGCCTCTCCATCCCCAGGACCTCGATGCGGTCGAACCGATGCGGTCGAACCGATGCGGTCGAACCGGGCACTCGAGTGCGGCGGAGTCGTATCCGAATGTGTGTGAGAGTAGCACTCGTTGCTGCGGCAGAGTGGTAGTCTTGCTACGTGGACACGTATCGCCCCCGCCTCGTCGATGGCCTGATCGGCACCCTACTTGCCGAGCTGCCCGCGATCTTCGTGACCGGCCCCCGCGCGGCGGGCAAGACCACCACCGCCGACCGGCACGCCGCCACCGTCGTCCGCCTCGACCGCGAGGCCGAGGCGGTGGCGTTCCGCGCCGACCCAGACGCCGCGATGCGCGGCATGGCCGAGCCCGTGCTGCTCGACGAGTGGCAGCTGGTGCCGGGGGTGCTCGGCGCCGTCAAGCGCGCGGTCGACGCCGACGCCCGCCCCGGGCGGTACCTCGTCACCGGCTCCGTCCGCGGCGACCTCGACGGCGACCTCTGGCCGGGCACGGGTCGGCTGACGCGGGTGCCTATGTTCGGCATGACCGTCCGCGAGCAGGCCGGTCAGGGGCCGGCCGCGCCCTTCCTCGACCGTGTCGCCGCCGGCGACGACCTGGCCCCGGCATCGGACACGCCCGACCTGCGCGGCTACGTCGAGCTCGCGCTCCGCGGCGGCTTCCCGGAGCCTGCGCTGCGCCTCGGCGAGCTCGCCAGGCGCCACTGGCTCGAGAGCTACGTGGAGCACCTGCTCACGCGCGACGCCGAGCAGGTCGATGGGGGGCGGGATCCCGCCCGCCTCCGCCGCTACCTCGAGGCCTACGCGCTCAACACCGCCGGGGTCGTCGAGGAGCGGACGCTATTCGAGGCGGCGGGCATCAACCGCAGGACCGCCCAGGCCTACGAGCGGCTGCTGACGAACCTGCTGGTCGTCGAGGCGCTGCCCGCGTGGACGTCGAACCGGCTCAAGCGCCTCGTGCTCGCGCCCAAGCGCCACCTGGTCGAGCCGGCGCTGGCCGGGGCCGTGCTCGGGCTCGACGCGAGCCTGGTGCTCAGGAGCGGCGACCTGCTTGGCCGGCTGCTCGAGTCCTTCGTCGTCGCCCAGCTCCGGGCCGAGCTCGCCGTGTCGGCCGTGCGCCCGCGGCTCTCCCACGTCCGCCAGCAGCAGGGCCGGTTCGAGGTGGATCTGCTCGCCGAG
>JAKAMV010000478.1 GCA_021812735.1 Chloroflexota bacterium
TTCCGATCTGCGAGGGGATCGGGCGCCCGCGACTCGCCTCGTCGCCCGATACGATGGCGGGCATGCCCACCCCGTACCCAGTTCCGCCCACCTCCGACCAGGTCGACGACTACCACGGCACGCTGATCGCGGACCCCCACCGCCCGCTCGAGGATGCCGACGCGCCGGCGACCCGCGCCTGGATCCGGGCCGAGAACGAGCTGACCGAATCGCTGCTGGCGGCGGTCCCCGGCCGGGAGGCGATCCGTTCCCGGCTCGCGCAGCTGTGGGACGTCCCGCGGCGCGGCGTCCCCTGGCGGCGCGGCGAACGCTGGTTCCAGCTGCGCAACACGGGCCTCCAGAACCAGGACGTGCTCTGGACGTCCGACGGGCCCGGGGCCGAGGGCCGCGTCCTGCTCGACCCCAACCTGCTCAACGCTGCCGGGACGACCACGCTCAACGCGATCTCCGTGTCGGAGAGCGGGCGCCTGGTCGCGATCGCGACCTCCGAGGCGGGCTCCGACTGGCAGACCTGGCGGGTCCTCTGCGCCGACGACGGCACCGAGCTCCCCGATCGGATCCCGTGGAGCAAGTTCGCCGGGGCCGCGTGGACGCATGACGAGGCCGGGTTCGTCTACGGGCGCTTCCCGGAGCCCGCGCTCGGCGCCGCCTTCGACGCGCCGAACCTGGGGATGCAGCTCCGCTACCACCGCCTCGGATCGGACCCCGCCGACGACCCCGTCGTCTACGAGCGGCCCGACCACGATGACTGGGGCTTCGAGCCCGAGGTCTCCGAGGACGGCGACCTGCTGGCGGTCACGGTGTGGCGCGGGACGGATCCCGAGACGCGCATCCACGTCGCCGACCTCGGCGGGTTCGCAGGCGACGGACCGCTCGAGGTGCGCCCGCTCCTCGACGCCGCGGACGCCGAGTACCAGCTGGTGGCCACCGTGGGACGGACCCTCTACCTGCGCACGAACCTCGGTGCGCCCAACCGCCGCCTCGTCGCGGTCGACGCCGACGACCCCGCCGCCACGCTGCGCGAGGTCATCGCCGAGGGACCCGACGCGCTCGAGCGCGTCACGCTCGTGGGCGGTCGGTTCGCCGCCGTCACGCTCCACGACGCGCACAGCCGCCTCGCCCTGTTCGAGCTCGACGGGACCCCCGTCGGCCCGGTCGAGATCCCGGGCACCGGCACCATCGACGCCACGGCCGGCCGATGCCGGGACGAGACGCTCTACCTGGCCCTGGACCAGTTCACCGCGCCCAAGCGGGTGCTGGCGGTGCGGGTGGCCGACGGCCTCGTCGGGGGCCTCCCCGACGAGGGCCTGCCGTGGGACCCCGAGGCGTTCGTCACCGAGGAGGTGTTCCCGGTGTCGGCCGACGGGACGCGGTTCCCGCTGTTCCTCGTGCGCCGCCGAGACGTCGAGCCCAACGGCGACGTGCCGACGATGCTGTACGGCTACGGCGGGTTCAGCATCGCGGTCGGGCCCCGGTTCAAGCCCGAGTGGCTGGCCTGGATGGAGCGTGGTGGGCTGCTCGCGGTCGCCTCGCTGCGCGGCGGCTCGGAGTACGGCACGGCCTGGCACGACGCCGGGCGCCTCGCCAACAAGCAGAACGTGTTCGACGACTTCGCGGCTGCCCTCCGCTGGCTCGCCGACAGCGGCTGGACGCGGCCCGATCGGATCGGGATCACGGGCCGCTCCAACGGCGGGCTGCTCGTGGGCGCGACGCTCACCCAGCACCCCGAGCTGATGGGCGCGGCGGTGCCCGAGGTGGGCGTGATGGACATGCTCCGGTTCCACCGGTTCACGATCGGCTGGGGCTGGACGAGCGACTACGGCAACCCCGACGACCCCGAGCAGTTCGCGTGGGTGCGGGGGTACTCGCCGCTCCATGCCATCCGCCCCTGTACCGCCTACCCGCCGACGCTGGTGACCACCGCCGACCACGACGATCGCGTGGTGCCCGGACACTCGTTCAAGTTCGCCGCCGCGCTCCAGGCGGCCCAGGCGGGCGAGGCGCCGGTACTGATCCGGATCGACACCGACGCGGGCCACGGCGCGGGCAAGACGGTCAGCAAGCTCATCGCCGAGCGCGCCGACGTGCTCGCGTTCCTCGAGTCGGCGCTGGGCGGGCCTCGGAAAGCGTAAGGGCTCGCGGCCGTCCGGAGCGGCCGCGCTCGCGGCAACCCTCGTATCGCCGTCTCACGGCGCTCATGCGCAAGGCTTCTCTCGCCACGTCCCCGGGCTGGGCGCGGTGTGCTGGTCGGGTCGCCGATCCCCGGCCTGCGCGACCTGCCCGAGGCCGCGGCGCATCGAACGAATGCCGCGGCGCAGGGGTCCGTCTAGTCAGGCGCGACCTGAGGCGCCGACCCGCGACTGGCCCTACGAGGCCGCCGCGATGATCGCCTGGGCCTCGTCGAGGATGCGTGCCAGGTGGTCCTCGCCCATGAAGGACTCGGCGTAGAGCTTGGTCACGTTCTCGGTGCCCGACGGCCGGGCGGCGAACCAGCCGAAGTCGGTGGTCACCTTGAGCCCGCCGATCGGCGCGTCGTTGCCCGGAGCGCGGGTGAGCTTGGCCGTGATGGGGTCGCCCGCGAGCGTCTCCGCCGTGATGGACGAGGGCGAGAGGCGCCCCAGCGCGGCCTTGACCTCGGGCGTGGCCGGCGCGTCGACCCGCCGATACGCCGGCGTCCCGAACATCACCGTCAGCTCGGCGTAGACCTCGGCCGGGTTCTTGCCCAGCCTCGCGGTCAGCTCGGCCGCCAGCAGGTCGGCGATCAGGCCGTCCTTGTCGGTGGTCCACACCGTGCCGTCGCGGCGCAGGAACGAGGCGCCCGCGCTCTCCTCGCCGCCGAACCCGATCGACCCGTCCACGAGCCCGTCGACGAACCACTTGAAGCCCACCGGCACCTCGACCAGGCGCCGTCCGAGCGAGGAGACGACGCGGTCGATGATCGAGGACGAGACCAGCGTCTTGCCCACGGCAACGCCGTTCCCCCACTCCCGGCCGCCACCGAACAGGTACGAGATCGCCGCCGCGAGGACGTGGTTGGGGTTCATCAGCCCGGCCCCCGGCACCACGATCCCGTGGCGGTCGGCGTCGGCGTCGTTGCCCATCGCCATGTCGAACCGGTCGCGCAGGCCCACCAGGCCGGCCATCGCGAAGGGCGACGAGGGATCCATGCGGATCTTCCCGTCCCAGTCGAGGGTCATGAACCCGAAGGCGGGATCGACCCGCTCGTTGGTCACCGTCAGGTCGAGGCCGTACTGCTCGCCGATGAGGCCCCAGTACGCGACCGACGCGCCGCCCAGCGGGTCGACGCCCAGCCGCAGGCCGGACGCCGCGATCGCCTCCATGTCGACGACGTTGACGAGGTCCTCGACGTACGTGCCGCGGAAGTCGTAGCCGACCGCCTGCGCCCGCGCCCGCTCGAAGGGGAGGCGCCGGACGCCGTCGAGCCCGTCCGAGCCCGAGGCCGCGAGGATCCGGTTCGCCTCGTCCTGGATCCAGCGGGTCACGTCGGTGTCGGCCGGGCCGCCGTTGGGCGGGTTGTACTTGAAGCCGCCATCGTCGGGCGGGTTGTGCGACGGGGTGACGACGATGCCGTCGGCAAGGCCCGCCGGCCCGGCGCCCGGGTCGCGGTCGCGGTTCGCCAGGAGGATGGCGTGCGACACCGCGGGCGTGGGCGTGTAGCCGTCCTCGGCGTCGACCCGCACGTCCACGCCGTTGGCGGCGAGCACCTCGAGCGCCGTCCGCCAGGCGGGCTCGGACAGGGCATGCGTGTCCCGGCCGATGAACAGCGGGCCGGTGTAGCCGCGCATCGCCCGGTAGCGGCAGATCGCCTCGCTCGTGGCCAGGATGTGCGCCTCGTTGAACGCCCGCCGGAACGCGGAGCCGCGGTGGCCCGAGGTCCCGAACGCCACGCGCTGGCTCGGCTCCGCCGGGTCCGGGCGGAGCTCCTCGTACGCGCGCAGGAGCGCGGGCACGTCCACGAGATCTGACGCTTCGGCCGGCTGGCCTGCGCGCGGGTGCTGGCTCATCGGGGCCTCGTTGTGGGCGCGGCGGGGATCGTCGTGTGCACGATAGCGCCCCTGCCGCTCCCCGGGGCAGCACGACCCGAGGAGGCGTGCGGGACGGGCCGCGCGGCGAGTCCGACGCGACTCGGCCGGCGGACGGCGGCGATGGCCCGGCCTCGCGCCCGGCGCACGGCCCTCGTCACCCGCTCCTTGAGTCGCACCAGACTGGCCGGCCGCCGTCGCGAGCGCGAGTGCCGGCGCAGACGGCTCGGTCGAGCCGGGGCCCGTGCGGGACGGGCCGCGCGGCGAGTCCGACGCGACTCGGCCGGCGGACGGCGGCGATGGCCCGGCGGCCAGCCCGGGGGACGGCGGCGCTGATCGCACGCAAGGCGCTCATGTGGCCTCCGGACGGCGAGACGAGCGACATCTCGGCGGGTGCGGAGCCCTGCGACCCTGTCGTGGCCCCTCCAGGTTGAGGCCGAGCCGCGGCGAGGCCGAGGGCGCCGGACCCATTGAACCCGAGCCGCTCCAGTCGCGCCTTTGTGCAGGGTGCCCGCAGAAGCGTAGGATGCGCCCAACCCGAACCAGCTCCTCGTACGGGGCTCGTCCGAGACCGCCAGCTTGTTCCGGCGGCCGGATGCATGAGCCCGCGATGCCCTGGACGGGATGGAGGCTCCTGCATGGCGACGGTCACCTTCGACCACGTGTACAAGAAATACGGCGAGGTCACCGCCGTGTCGGACCTCAACCTCGAGATCAAGGACGGCGAGTTCATGGTGCTCGTCGGTCCCTCGGGCTGCGGCAAGACGACCAGCCTGCGGATGATCGCCGGTCTCGAGGAGATCACCCAGGGCGATCTCAAGATCGGCGAGAAGATCGTCAACGACGTCGCGCCCAAGGATCGCGACATCGCGATGGTGTTCCAGAGCTACGCGCTCTACCCGCACATGACCGTGCGCGACAACCTCGCCTTCGGCCTCAAGCTGCGCAAGGTCGCCAAGGCCGACATCGAGAAGCGCATCAACGAGGCCGCGGGGATCCTCCAGCTCGAGAAGCTGCTCGACCGCAAGCCCAAGGAGCTCTCCGGCGGCCAGCGGCAGCGCGTCGCGCTCGGCCGGGCCATCGTGCGCGAGCCCGCCGTGTTCCTCATGGACGAGCCCCTGTCCAACCTCGACGCCAAACTGCGCGTCCAGACCCGCGCCGAGATCGCGCGCCTCCACCAGCGCCTCGGCACCACGATGGTCTACGTCACGCACGACCAGGTCGAGGCGATGACGATGGGCGAGCGGATCTCGGTGATGTCGATGGGCCTGCTCCAGCAGGTCGGCACGCCGCAGGACCTCTACGACCACCCGAAGAACAAGTTCGTGGCGGGCTTCATCGGCAGCCCGGCGATGAACTTCATCGACATCCCGGTCGGCACGGGCGACCTGAACATCGGCGGCTTCTCGTTCCAGGTGCCGGCGCGCTTCGCCGACTCGATCAAGACCGCCGGGCGCACGGTCACCGTGGGCTTCCGCCCCGAGCACCTCGAGCTCGGCGACGTGGTCGGCCCGGTCGGCACGGTGACGGGCAAGGCCGACGTGGTCGAGTACCTCGGCAACGAGGAGCTCCTGCACGTCAGCGTCGGCGACCAGGAGATCGTCGCGATCGTCGACTCCTCGCATCGCGTCCGCCCGGGCGACACGCTCAGCCTGCGCGTGCCGCTCGAGAAGCTCCACCTGTTCAACGTCGAGACCGGCGACGCGATCATCAAGGCGGGCGAGTTCGCGAGCGCGGCCAGCTAGCTCTGGCCCGGACCCGCAACGACGGCAGCGGCCGGTCCGCCCATCGGCGGGCCGGCCGTTCCTGCTGATGGAGGCGCCCGTGACCCGCGATCCCGATCCGCTCCCCGTCGACGACCCGCTGGCCGAGCGCGTCGTGGCGTCCGAGGTGGTGCACCGCGGGCGCTACCTGGAGTTCCGCGTGGACACCGTCGAGCGGTCCGACGGCAGCCGCCACACGCGCGACATCGTGGGCCACCCGGGCGCGGTCGCGATGCTCGCCGTGGACGACCTCGGGCGCGTGCTGTTCGTGCGCCAGTGGCGCGTGGCCGCGGGGCGCGGCCTGCTCGAGATCCCTGCCGGCACCCTCGACGTGCACGACGGCGTCACCGAGGACCCCGACGATGCCGCACGCCGCGAACTGGAGGAGGAGACTGGGCACCGCGCCCGCTCGTGGCGCAAGCTGGCCTCGTTCTGGACCGCGCCCGGATTCGCGTCCGAGGAGATGCACCTGTACCTGGCAGAGGGGCTCTCCCCCGCCGCCGACAGCGATCGCCTCTTGCCCGACGAGGACGAAGCACTCGAACTACGACACCTGTCCATGGACGAAGCGCTCGCATTGGTGGAAACTGGGCACATCGCGGACGCCAAGTCGATCCTCGCCATCCTGTGGCTCGACCGATTGCGGCGCCAGGAACGCCTGCGGGTGTGATGCAGCTGGGGGGACCATGACAACCGAGACCAGCCCGGGTGGGTGTGGCACCGCCACCGTGCGCGCCTGCCGCGCCGGGGATGTCGCGGCGATCCTCGCGGCCATGCTGGCATCGCACGGACCGGACGAGGGCGACAGCCTCGAGCCATATCAGCTGGAGCGTGCCGCGGAGCGCATCGCGGACAATCCTGGGTCGTGCGCGGTGGCTGAGGTGGCCGGCCACCTCGCTGGGTGGGTCGCGCCCAGCGAAGGCGACCTCATGGTCCTGCCCGCGTACCGACGGCGGGGCATCGGGCGGCAGCTGCTGGCGGCCGGCCAGGCGATCGCCGCCGCCGAGGGGCGTGAGCTGCTGCGGCTTTGGGTCCGCCGGCAACCGGCGTCCGAGGCGTTCGCGAGCGCCAGCGGCCTGCGCCCGGCCGCATCGCTGTGGCAGATGCGCGTCGCCGGCCGCGACCTCGCTGCCCTGCCCGGCCCGGCCTTCCCGACGGGCACGGCCGCGCGCACCTTCAGCCCTGTCAACGACCCGGCGCCGTTCGCCACGCTCGTCAATCGCATCTTCATTGACCACCCCTCGCCGGTCAGCCTGACCGAGGATGAGGTGCGTCGGGCGCACGCGACACCGGGCTTCGACCCGACCGCGATCCTCGTGGTCGAAGACCTCTCGTCGCGCGAGATGGTAGGGTTCTGCCGGGTGGTCCGCTACAGCGGTCGGGACGGATCAGCGGCGGGCGAGATCCGGCTGCTGGGCGTGGACCGGGCGTGGCGCCGCAAGGGCCTCGGCCGCGCCGTGACCTCGTGGGGCATCGCCGAGCTGCGCCGTCGAGGGGCCGAGGCGGTGGTCCTCGCCGTCGAGGGCGAGAACACGGCCGCGCAGCGCCTGTACACGGACATGGGGTTCCGCTTCGCGGCCGAGTGGCCGCACTGGACGATCGCAGCGACGTCGGCTCGGCGCGACTGAAGCGACGCCTCAGTCCGTGGGCCGGCGCCGGCGACTGGCCTCGGCCCGCTCGAGCGCCCCGCGGTAGAGCGCCGACCCGGGCTCCATCGCGCACGCGAGACGCAAGTGGGTCACGGCCTCGGGCAGGCGGCCCAGCTTGCGCAGGCTCTGCGCCAGCGCGTAGTGGCCGTAGTGTGATAGA
>JAKAMV010000479.1 GCA_021812735.1 Chloroflexota bacterium
GGATCGGGGATCGTGGCCGGGGGACCGAACGCCACGACCCGTCCGGTCCCGCGCTCGCTCGGCGCGCGGGGGACCGCCTGCCGGCGCACGCGCGAAGCCTTGACGAAGGAGCGATCGTCCCCAAGCTCTTTCCGCGCGATCGAGGGGTGCCGCGCCGACGGCCCCGCCGCTCGTGCGCCGAAGGGAGGCGGGGCGATGGCTCGGATGCAGCGCGTGGAGAGCCGCGCGATCCACGCCTACTCCTACAACGCGCGCCGGCGGCGCCTGACCCTCCGCTTCGAGCCGGATGGCTCGACCTATCGTTACGCCCTGGCCTCGAACCCGCCCGACCACGACGGGTCGGCCTGCCCCGTGTGCACGCAGGGGGCCGCCGCGATCGCCGCCGCCTTCGCCGCGGCGTCCTCCAAGGGCAGCTACTACAACGCCGTCCTGCGCCGGGGCCACTTCCTCGTCGAACGGGCCCCCAACTGGCGCCGAAGGGGACGGACGCGCCCCCTGCCCGCGGCGGTGGCCTCCCCCGACCCGTGCCCCGACCCCCTGCCCCTGCCGCCCAGCCCGCGGGACGGCGCCGGGTGGGGCAGTCTCGACGCCGGGCGGTCGGCCACGCGTGCCGCGGCCACTGGGCCGACCGTGCCGCGCCCACCCGACCTGCACTCCCGTCCCTGGCGCGGGATGCTGGGCATGGCCGCCACCCGCGGGATCGCCGCCCTCGTCCTGCTCGGCATCCTGGCCGGAGCCGCCGCGCCGGTGCGCGGGGCCACGCCGACCGGCGCGCCCACCACGCCGCCGATCGATCCGTGCCCCCACTACGGGACGCACGGCCTGGCCCCGGTCTCGGGGGGCCGCACCGGCAGCGGCCACGCCACCAGCACGGCCAGCGCGACGACCCGCCTGTGCGTGGTTGCCGTCGCGGAGGTCGTGGGCCCGGCCACGGGCGGCACGTCGACGCCGCTGGTCGCCCTGCTGTCCCAGGCGCGCTCGGCCCTGACGGTGTACGTGGGGCGGGCGAGCGATCCGGCGATCCAGGCCCTGCTGCCGCCGGGCGTCGGCGGGACCGCCTGGATGGTGATCGTCTCGGATCTGTGAGCGCCCGGCGAACGGCGGTCGGTCGCCGCCTGGGCGAACGACTGGATCGGGGCGCTCGAGGCGATGAGCGTCAACCTTTGGGTGCTTGACCTCTTTACGCCACTGGCGTCGGCTACTTCTTCTTGGTCGTGGGCTTGGGTTGGGGCTTTCCCCACTCCAGTTGGCCGAGGGCGATCATCTGCTCCAGCTCCTCGGCATCTTGCGGTCGCCAACGACGCACGACCGCTCGCACGGCGTCGAGCGTTGCCTCCGGGGCCGGGCCGAGCATGCGGCTGATGTCGGCGCTGTCCTGGGGTCGGGCGGAGATGAGCTTCATCACGACCACGTAGGGGAGGGTCAGCGTCGGCAGGCCGGCGACCAGCGGGTTGCCCTGGGCCGCCGCGATGGCCGCTTGGCCCCAGGCTCCAGGGAGGCCGATCAGGTCCAACTCGTTAGCGCCCTTCTTCCAGGCTGTCCCGCGCAGGTTCTCGTAGAGTTGGAGGTTGCCGAGGAACTCCCAGCCGGCTTCCGCGAGCGCCTGGCCTGCCGCGGCAAGGTCCACGACCCGCAGGGCCAGATCGAGGTCGCCCGTGGCCCGCGGCGGCATGTAGGCGTTGGCCGCGTTCGCGCCGGTCACCGCAATCGGGATGTGCTTGCCCTGGAGTGCTGCTGCCGCTTGTCGCCACCAGTTCATGACCGGCCTCTTCCCCTTCATCAGCTCATGGAGCATGCTGCCCGACCCAGGTCGCTGCCGGCGCAGGCTGAAGTCGAGCAGTAGGCGGCGGGCAGCCACGCGTTGCTCGCGGGTCGGGATCGGGACGACCGCGCTGGTCATGGCCCGACGTTTGGGGGCAACCGGCACTCGGTCAAGCTCCCGGCCTCGGACCGCCAGGCCGAGCAAGGTCTGGAACGCGGCGCGAGGATCACCGCGGAACTCGGAGCGGAAGCAGAACTCGTCGAGGTAGGGTGCGTAGTCGGCCGGCGGCTTGTGGTAGGTCGCCAACTGCCAGCGCTTGTAGCGGCTGATCGCCCCGTCCGCCGCCGGTGTGGCTCGTCCTTCTCCCCGCCGCAGGCCGCCTCGCGGGTGCGGGATGCGAGTCCAGGTGTAGCCGGCTCGGCGCAGGCCGCGGTAGCCGTCGTGGCCGTCGGTGACGACCGTCTGGCCAGGCGCGACGAGGCGTGAGAGCAGGGGCACCAGGGTCGTGCCCTTGCGGTCGGGGATCACCACCAGCCGCGTCCGCGAGCTGCCACGCTCGACCACGGCCAGCACAATCCGCTTGGCCGTCCCGGCTACGGCAAAGCCGCGGGCTCCGGGCGCGTAGCCGCCGACCACCGTCTCGTCGGCCTCCACCGTGCCGGTGAGCTGGGGCAGGGCCAGTGAGGACATCGACTGGCGCAGGCGGCGCATCAGCGCGGTCGTCGTCTTGCGGCTTGTCAGACCGAGCTGGCGGCCCAGCGACAGCGCATTGAGACCCGGCGTCGTGGCCAGCAGGTACGCCGCCCAGAACCAGGTCGTGAGCGGCAGGTGCGTGTGATCGAGGACAGTGCCGGCGGTGACGGAGGTCTCGGTGCGGCAGCGCCGGCAGATGGACCGCCCCCGATTGCGCTCCCACGCCTCATCCGCACCGCAGTTGGGGCACCGGAACCCGTCCGGCCAGCGAGTCTCGATCAGATACCGTCGGCAGGCCGCCTCGTCGGGGAAGGTCGCCTGGAACTCGGGCAGTGTCCGTGGGAACGGGCGCTCAAGAGTCGCTGCCGAAAGCTGTTTCACCCGGCGATGGTAGCTAGATGGAGTAAAGAGGTCAAGCACCAACCCTTGACCTGCCGGCCCGGACACCGACCATCGGGCATGGACGAGGAGCGCGCCCCGCTCACACCCGACGAAGCCCGCCAACTCTCTGCCCGCATCCGCGCCGGAGATCGTGCCGCGCGCGCCGAGTTCGTCGCCTCGCTCCTGGGCTGGCTCCACCAGTGGGCGGACCGCGCGCGCCGGCTCGGGTATCGCGCCGAGGAGGTGGAGGAGCTGATCCAGGAACTGGCCCTCGACCTGGCCGAGCACGCGGCGGCCTATGACCCGGAGCGCGGGATGCCCACCACCTGGGCGGCCATCCGCTTCCGGGCGACCTACACGCGCTGGAGCCGCCGGGCGCGCCATCCCGGGGGCCTGACCCAGGTTGCGCCGGGGCGCATCGGTATCCTGTCGCTCGACGCGCCGCTCTACGACGAGGACGGCCACACGCTCGGTGACCGCCTGGCCGCCCCGTCCGGCCCGGTCGGTCGCCTCGAGGGGGCGCGCCTGGATCGTGCCCTGGCGATGCTCCGACCGCGTGAGCGGGAGGCCATCGAGCGGCGCACCGGGTGGGGCGGGACGGCCCCGGTGCGGCTCCAGGGCATCGCCGACACGTGGGGCTGCTCGCGCGAGTACGTGCACCAGGTCGAGAACCGTGGCCTCGCCCGGATGCGCCGGGCCCTCGACGTGCCCGAGCCCGCGACTTCGCCACGTCGTGTCCCGGTGCGTCGCGCCGCCTGAGCACCAGGGCCGCGTCACCGGCGGCGCGTTCCGGGCCGTCCCGGAACACGGTGGTCACGGGGCAGCTCAGCGGTGCGCCAGGGCGTCGCGATCCCCGCCGTTCTTCGCCAGACGCCGCATCTGGGACGCTCGGGTGCGGAAAATGCCGCGTTCGTGCGGCGATGAGACCAACCAGCGCGCCTGGTCGTACCACTCGGCCGCCACCAGGAACTCGCCCTCCCTCTCGGCAGCAGACGCATGTTGCAACCGATCGCCGAGCTGCGCCTGGCGATACTCCGCCGCCGCGCGCTGCCGCTCCCACTGGCGCTGGAACTCCGGGTCGGCGAAGGCCATGCTGGGCTCCTTCTCGGTGTCAATGGATCGCGTCAGCGCCAGCGGGGCGGGCGGGCCCCCCGGCGCGCCGACGGGCCCGGGAGGGCGGCGAACCAATCGGAGAGGTGGGACCAGTCGCGTTCAGCCGCCTCGCGGACAGCACGGTCGGCCTCGTCGCGGACGGCCTCGCACGCGCAGTGGTCGACGCAGTTGCCGCACTCGGCGCTGTGGTCAAGACGGCTCCCCTTGTCGTGCAGTGCCCCACACTCGTCGCACCGGCCGATGTCGGCGGGTGCGCGGTCGGTGAGCGTCATGCCCCGTCCTCCGCGTCGGGCGCCATCCCGACCAGGCGTGCCCATTTCGCGTACGCCGCGATGCGGTGCGTCTCGGCCTCGGGCCCCGCGCAGGTGAAGGCCAGTCCGGCGCGGTCCAGCAGCATGCGCGCGTAGCCGGGCCAGGTCAGGCGGGCCCGGCGGAGGCGGTCCGAGGCATCCACGTAGGCGATGCCGGCGAGGAGATACTCCCGGCGCTCGAGGAGCGCGTCGCCCCGGTGCTCCAGCGCGAACGCCTCGGCCTTCAGGGCCTGCCGCTGCGCGTCGGTCAAGCTGCTCATCGCGTGCTCCTTTCCGCGCTCTGCGGTCTCAGCGGTCGTTCGCGGCATCAATGAAGGCCTGCTCGAGCGCATCCCGCTCGGGTCCGGTCAGGCGGCGCTCCTCTGCGTCAGGCTCGATACACCACGCGAACGACTCGAGATACCCCGGGGCACCGACCGCGCGCCGCCGCGCAGCGGCGAACGTCAGGCCGCGCCCGGTCTCGCGGGCGTAATCGGGTCCGATGACCGAGATGGTGCCCTCGTCGTCGATGGCGTATTGAGGCGGCGCGAAGAGGTACGTGCGTCGCATGGTCGCATCTCCTCCCGGCATTCGGGCCGGTCGCCGGTGGCCCCCTGGGCGATACGGGAGGCTCGGCGGCAGGGCCCGAAAGTCAAGCCTCCGCGCGCGAGAACGCACCGACATCGCGCTCAGGCTGGCTCGCCCAGGACCACCGCCCCCAGGGCCTCCCAACGCGCGGCGGGAAGGTGCCCGGTCACGGCCTTGTCCCGCTGCCGACAGACCCACTCGCCCAGGCGCACGCCGTCCCAGACGAGTGTCCGGCCGACCGGGAATGCCCCGCCTGCCGCGCGATAGCCGCGCAGGGCGGCGAGGCCGCGCGCGAAGTGGGCCTCGGCGTCCGACCAGATGAAGCCGAGGGCGTCGAGGGTCGCCACCTGCGCGGGCGTCAGCCGACCGCGCGACCGGGCGGCGCGCAGCGCCCGGGCCAGGCCAGAGTCGAAGGTCCAGACCCAGCCGAGCGGATCTGCGCTGGCGGCCCGGGTCGCGGCGTCGACCGCGGCGTTGCGCGCGTGCGCGCGGGGTCGCCAGTCGAAGCCGAGGCGCTCGAGCCGGCGCCGCTGGTCCGGGCGGAGCCAGCCGTGGCGCTCGCGCTGGCGCTGCCAGGCCACCCAGTGGCCCAGGGGATAGCCGTCCGGGGCGACGTAGCGCGCCGGCACGCGGCAGTGCCCCTCGGCCGCCTCATAGCGGCGCAGCGCGGCATACCCGCGGCGCCAGGCCGCGGGCTGGGTGGTCGGCGCGATGCGCGCCGGGGGATCGGCGGAAGGCGCAGGCGCAGGCGCGGAGAGCAGCGTCGGCATGGCAGCCTCCCTCACAGGCGGAAGGTCGGCGCGACGACCGACAGCATCGAGGGGAGCAGCGCCGACAGCGTGCCGACCACGGCCGGCAGGTGCAGGACCACCCCGGTCAGCAGGCCGAGCCCGGCGATGGGGAGCACGGCGTTGGCGGCCAGCACCCACACCGGATCCCGGGGCGCCAGGAAGATGGGCTGCCCGCGTTCGTCGGTGCCCTCGTACTCGAGCTCCACGCCATCGGCGAAGCGGCCGTAGCGCACGCCCTCGCGCGTCACGAACTCGAAGGGCTCCGCGCGCGCGTCGCGTCGGGGGGCCGAGGCCGCGGGGGCCGGTCGAGCCGCCGGGGCAGTGGGTGCCATGCGAGGCGCGCCAGCCGGTGCGGCGTGCGGCGAGGGGATGGCGCGCGTCGAGCGCGGCCGAGCCGCCAGCGGCCCGCGGGCGGGCGACACCGGGGCGGAGACCACCCGGCCCGGGACCTGCTCGGGGGTCAGCAACGCGGCGATCCCCGCGATCCAGTCCTCCTCGGCGGCGTCCAGCGCCGACGGCGCCAGGCCGGGCGCGGTGGTCGGCGCGACCAGGGTCCACGCCTCGGCGTCCGACGCGAACGGGTCGGGGCCGAACGCGCCATCGTCGAAGCGCAGCTCGCCCAGGAGGCGCGCCACAAGCTGCTCCTGCTGCGAGCGCTGGCTCGGTGCGAAGGTGCTGGCGTCCATCGTGGTGGCTCCCTGTGTGCTCCCGGCCGGTCCTTCGGGCCAGCCAAGACCCCGCATAGGCGAGAACGCGTCGTTGTCAAGGGTTTGTGGGCCATTTCGCGCGGAGGGGTCGGTGGAAGGGCGGCAGACGGGGGCTCGCGGCCATTCACCGTTCGCGGCACACAAGGAGAACGGGCGGGGAGGACCCGCCCGTCAATGGGGATCGCGCAGGAAGATGGGCCCCGCACCGGCGAATCCGGTGCGCCCGCGCACCGTCAGCGAGCCGTGGCCAGGAGCACCTGCCAGGCGTCGAAGGGTTCGTTCCAGTACTGGGGCTGCGCGAGGAGATGGGATGGGGCCAGGAGGAGGCTGACGGCCCCGTTCGCCACGGCGACAGCCGGCGAGGAACCTGCGGCGTCCGGGTTGCCGGTGTCGGCCAGGGTCCAGTGCACGTCCATGGTGGTCCCCGACAGCGGCGTGGTCGTGATGGTGAGCAGATAGCGGTGGCCCACCTGCGCCGGGACATCACGCATGAGCACGAGACTGCCCAGGGTCGCGCTGGGGTCCGGCACCACCAGCCGCATCGCGGTGCCGGCCAGGACCACCCCGAAGCGATTCCACCAGTCATGGCCGTCCGTCCACACCACGGACACCGGAAGAGCGGCCAGTGTCGCGGCCTCCCCTGGTGCGAAGGTGGGGCGGTACAGGCTATCCCCGCTCGCCTGGAGCAGCACGGTGAACGTGTGGGGCTGCGTGTCGCTGAGGGTGGCCGGCGCGACCGCCTCCTGCGAAGGAGATGGAGCCGTGAGCGGCGCGGTCGGGGGCACCGGCGACGCCACCCCGCGCGGGGCCATGAGCGCCGCGACCAGCACGATCGCCACGAGGGCGCCAAGAACCGTCAGGAGAAGTCGGGCGCTGCGGGTCATCGTGGTGCTCCTTCGTTCGGCCCGCCCGCACGGTGCGCGGATGGGACCCGCCGGGAGGGTCGGCGCAGACGGTTCGATGTCAAGGTCTGGCGCATGGGCCGGAGAATCGCTCGACCCCGCCGGTTGGGGCGGGGTCGACGACCGCGGGACCCCGGGCGAGCCGGGGCCGGCCGCGACTACGCGCCAGCGACGCTGGACGCGACCCGGCTCAGGATGCCGCTGACCGCGCCACCCAGGACGCCCAGGACGAGGATGGCGACGACCGCGATCAGGGCGAGCACGAGGCCGTACTCGACCAGGGCCTGGCCACGAAACTTCTGGACCATCGGGGATCTCCTTCGGGAATCTCGGCCCAGGGCGGGCCGAACTGCCGGGAGCCTCGGTAGCAATCCTCCGGTGT
>JAKAMV010000480.1 GCA_021812735.1 Chloroflexota bacterium
CGGGGACGACCCGGAGCAGGTCGTGAAGGCGCTGGCCGAGCCACCCGAGGCGCTCGAGTCGATGGCGACGTGGTTGGCGGAGCGGCGCGCATTCGACCCGGCGACGTGGGACGCCGACCAGGAGCGCGCGGCGCGCGCGCAGGTCGAGCAGACGTACGCCGGCCACGTCGTGCCCCTCCTGCGGCGCCACGCGCTCCTCGGGACCGTGACGGCCATGCTCTCCTACGAGCCGGATCAGTTGCTGCCGCGCATCGCAGTGCCGCTGCTGGTCGCTGTCGCGGGGGTGTCGACGCCAGACGACGAGACGGCCCCTGACCGCGAACTCGAACTGACGGACGCGTTGCGTCTGCCGCAGGGTCCGGTGCGGGTGGTGCGCTACCGATCTGCCGGCCACAACTTGATGCGGTACGTGCCGCGCGAGCTGACGGCCGAGCTTGCCGGCCTGCTCGCGGTCGCCGGCGGGTCGGCGTCGGCGGACCATTAGAAGCCTGCCCCGTCCGGCAGCGCCACTCACAGCTCGTCGCCGCAGGGCTCCCCGACCGTCCCGCGTTTCGGTGGCGGCGCGCGGCGGTCGGCGTACCATGTCGCCGTGGACATCGGACTCCTGCTGCTGGTCATCCTGATCGTCGTCTTCGTCTGGCGTGGCCCGAAGACGCTGCCCGAACTCGGCAAGATGTTCGGGGAGGGTGTGCGCGCGGTCCGCCGACAGACGCGAACCAACGCCGACGACACGCACGACCATTCGTCTGGGCAGCCGGGGTCCGGCGGTCGCTGACGTCGTGGGTACCCTGCCGGAGCACGTTCGCGCGCTCGTCACGGAGATCGAGACCGAGATCGGCGATGACGGCCCCGAACTCGTCGAGTCGGCCAGCCCGACGCCTGCACAGGTGATCGAGGGGCATGCCGCGGGGCCCGACGGTCGGACGCCGCGGCTGGACGGCGATGCGGGCGCGGTCGAAGCCGCGGTGCGCCAGATCCTCGTCGAGATCGGCGAAGACCCCGATCGTCCCGGCCTGGTCGCGACGCCGCGCCGCGTGCACCGCATGTACGCCGAGCTGACGGCGGGCTACCACGTCGACCCGGCGCGGCTGGTCAATGGGGCCATCTTCGACGTCGACTACAGCGAGATGGTCGTCGTGAAGGACATCCCGTTCTACAGCCTCTGCGAGCACCACTTGCTGCCCTTCTTCGGCAACGCCGCCGTGGCCTACATCCCGAAAGGGCGTGTGATCGGGCTCTCCAAGATCCCGCGGATCGTGGAGATGTACGCGCGCCGGCTGCAGGTCCAGGAGCGGATGACCCAGCAGATCGCAGACTTTCTGATGGCGACGCTCGATCCGATGGGGGTCGGCGTGGTCCTGGAGGCCACCCACCTGTGTGCCGTGATGCGCGGCGTCAAGAAGAGTGGCACGGTGATGACGACGAGCGCGGTCCTCGGTGTCTTCCGGCGCCGTGATCGCACGCGCGCCGAGTTCTTCTCCCACCTAGAGCGCCGGCCACCGGGTGAGTAGCGCTGGCCGCCGGGTGAGTCGCGCCGGCCACCGGGTGAGTAGCGCCGGCCGCCGGGCGTCGGCCGCGCACTCGAACCGGCGCTGTCCCCCCGCAGTCTCGCCCTCGGCCTCGGCCGCTCGCCCATGCGCGGGGCCGCACACGCGTCGGGCGCACACGCGTCGGGCGCACACGCTGCGCCGGCGTCCACGCCCGGCGACGTATCATGCGCGGCGATGAGCGAGCGTCGGATCAAGGTCCTGATCGCAAAGCCCGGCCTCGACGGACACGACCGAGGCGCGAAAGTTCTGGCACGCGGTCTGCGCGACGAGGGGTTTGAGGTCGTCTACACGGGCCTCCGCCAGACACCCGAGATGATCGCGTCGACGGCGCTGCAGGAAGACGTGGACGTCGTCGGTCTCTCCATCTTGTCCGGCGCACACATGACGCTGCTCCCGAAGGTCTGCCGCGCGCTGCGGGAAGCGGGGCTCGGGGACGTCCTGATCACGGCCGGTGGCATCATCCCAGACGACGACATCCCCGCGCTGCACGAGGCCGGCGTGGCGCGCGTCTTCGGACCCGGGACCACGATCGGCGAGGTCGCCGAGTACCTGCGGGCGAACGTCCGTCCGCGCGAGGTCGCGTGATCAACCCGGGGCCGACGAGACGGCAGCGGCCCGGCGTGCGGAGGCGCGCGGCCGTCGCCGCCCGCGTGACCGCCGCCGCCCGCGGCACCGAGCCGCCCGCGTGACCGCCGCTGTCCGCGGCAGCGAGCTGGCCGAGCGTGCCCGTGCCGGAGATCGGCGCAGCCTGGCGCGCCTCCTCACAGAGATCGAGAACCGCACCCCCGCGGCGGAAGCGGCGCTGCGCCTCCTCTACCCCGTCGCCGGTCGGGCGCACATCGTCGGCGTGACGGGCGCGCCCGGAGCCGGCAAGAGCACGCTCGTCGCGGCACTCGTCCGCGCCGTCCGCGCCTCGGGACGTCCAGCCGCCGTCCTCGCCATCGATCCGTCCAGCCCCATCACCGGCGGTGCGATCCTGGGCGACCGGATCCGCATGCAGGAGCACGCAGGGGATCCGGACGTCTTCATCCGATCGATGGCATCCCGGGGTCACGCGGGTGGGCTCGCCGCCGCAGCAGTCGATGCCGCCGTCGCGCTCGATGCGGCCGGCTTCCCGGTCGTCTTCCTCGAGACCGTCGGCGCAGGCCAGAGTGAAGTCGAGGTCGCGTCGGTCGCCGACACCACGGTGGTGGTCGAGGCCCCCGAGATGGGTGACGAGGTCCAGGCGATCAAGGCCGGCCTCCTCGAGGTGGCCGACATCGTCGTGGTGACCAAAGGGGATCGGCCGGGCGCCCAGCGCACCGCCGCGCAGTTGCGCGCCATGCTGACCGTCGGGGCGGCCGACGAGACGGCAGCGGCCCGGCGTGCGGAGGCGCGCGGCCGTCGCCGCCCCAAGCGACCGCAGGTCATGCTGGTCACGGCGCCGTCGGGCGAGGGGATCGCCGAGCTCCTTGCCGCGCTCGACCGACGGGCCACCGAGCGGACAACCGACATCTTCGAGCCGGCACGTCTGGCGCGGGCGACGGCGCAGCTCGACGCGATCCTGGCCGAACGGTTGCGGGCACGCCTGCATGCGCCCGCCCATGTGGCCGAGATCGAGGCGCTCGTGCACGCGATCGCCGGCCACCAGCTCGACCCGTACGCCGCCGCCGACCGCGTGATGCAGCAGCTCGACAGCGACCCCGGAGACGCCCGGCGGGCGGGGGGTCCGGTGCAGTACGCTTCGCGTCCATGAGCATCAGGACGGTCCTTGTCTGCGGCGCGGGGCTGATGGGACACGGCATCGCCCAGGTTTGCGCGGTCGCCGGTCATGACGTCTTCCTGTTCGAGCCCGATCGGTCGAGGTCGGAGGCGGGCCTGGCGCGGATCGCTGGGAACCTCGAACGAGCGGTCCAGAAAGCGCGCATGTCCGCCGCCCAACGCGACGCGGCCTTGGCGCGGATCCGCATTGCTGACGCACTCGGCGGGGCGGTGGCGCAATGCGACCTGGCGGTCGAGGCCGTCTTCGAGGACGAGGCCGTCAAGCGTGCGTTGTTCGCCGAGCTCGACCAGCGGGCTCCCGAGCACACCATCCTGGCCTCGAACACGAGCTCGATCAGCATCACGCGCCTGGCCGCCGCGGTGCGCCCGGGCAGACGGGGGCGCTTCATCGGCATGCACTTCTTCAGCCCCGTGCCGGTGATGCCGCTCATCGAGCTCGTGCGCGGCGCGGAGACCTCGGACCAGACAGAGGTGGACATCCGCGAGCTCGCCGCGGCTCTGGGCAAGCAGGTGATCGTCAGCAGAGACCGGCCGGGCTTCATCGTGAACCGGGTCCTGATGCCGTACCTGGTGGAGGCGATGCGCGCCTACGAGGAGGGATTGGGCACGGCCGAGGACATCGATACGGGCGTGCGGCTGGGCCTGAACCACCCGATGGGCCCGCTCGAACTGGCCGATTTCATCGGGCTCGACGTCTGTCTGCACGTGATGGAGGTGCTCTACGAGGGCTTTCACGAGCCCAAGTTCGCACCGCCTCCGATCCTGCGGCAGCTCGTGGACGCCGGGTACCTCGGCCAGAAGACGGGTCGCGGCTTCTACGCGTACCCGAGGGCGCCGAAGCCGTAGTGCCGAGGGCGGTGGGCGCCCCGGACGGGCCGTCGTGAAGCGATCCCCGCCGGTAGTCTCTGGAGGAAGCGGTGTTCGAGGGCGCGCTCAGCGACGAGGAGCGACTCCTGCGCGACACCGTCCGCGAGTTCGCGGCGCGCGAGCTCGCGCCGGGTGCCGCCGAGCGGGACGACCAGGAACGCTACGACCGCCGACTCTTCGCCGCGCTGGCCCAGCTCGGGCTGACCGGAGCGCCGTTCCCCGAGTCGATCGGCGGCGGTGGCCTCAGCTACCGGGCGTGGACGCTCGTGATGGAGGAGCTGGGCGCGGTCGACATGGCGATGGCCGTATCGCTGAGCGTGCATGTGCTGGCGCAGTCGCCGCTGGCACGGTGGGGTACTGCCGAACAGCACGAGCGCTGGCTCGCGCCGATGCTGCGCGGTGAGCGGATGGGCGCCTTCGCGCTGACGGAGCCGGAGGCCGGGTCCGATGCGGCCGCGATCCGCCTGCACGCTACCCGGCTGGGCCCGGCGGATACACCGCGCGGTTACCGCCTCGAGGGCACCAAGATCTGGATCAGCAACGCCCCCGAAGCCGACCACTATCTCGTCTTCGCGACGCTCGACCCGGCTGCGGGCCCGGCCGCGATCAGCGCGTTTCTGGTGGCGAAGGGGACCCCGGGGTTCGTCTTCGGACGCAAGGAACGCAAGCTCGGGATCCGCGCCAACCCCGCCTCCGAGCTGATCTTTCGCGGGGCCGAGGTGCCGACCGCGCAACGGCTCGGCCGCGAGGGCGAGGGCTATCGGATCGCGCTGTCATCGCTCGGCGAGGGTCGCATCTCGATCGCCGCGGCATGCACTGGCCTGGCTCGCGCGGCTCTCGAGGCGGCCGCCCGTTACTGTGCCGAGCGCCGCGCGTTCGGCGGTCCGCTCACCGCGCAGCAGGGCGTGCGGTTCATGCTGGCGGAGATGAGCCAGCGGGTGGCCGCCGCGCGGGCCCTGACGCGCGCCGCAGCGGAGGCAAAGGACCGCGGGGAGCCGATCGCCGAGGCGTCGTCGCTGGCGAAGTGGACCGCGTCGGACGCCGCCATGAGCGTGGCCAGTGATGCGGTGCAGCTCTTCGGGGCGGCGGGATACAGCCGCGAGAACCCGGTGGAGCGCTACCTTCGCGACGCGAAGGGCGCGCAAATCTACGAGGGCACGAACCAAGTCCACCGGCTCATCGTGGCCGAGCAGCTGCTGCGGGGGCTGGGGCTCGGCGGCTGACCCACGCGGCCCGGCCGACCCCGCGTAGGGCCCCACGCGCCGCCGGGCGCTCAGAAGGGCTTGACCACCATCAGGAAGACGATCGTCAGCACGACGGCGATCGTCACCCAGCCGAGCGCCGTCGACCGCCGCGCCGCCGCGCGATAGGCGGCCGAGGTAGGGTCTGCGTCGGCTTCGGCGAGCTGGCGGCGGATCGCCGGTGCGAAGACCACGATCCCCAGCAAGGCCGTCAGCGCGTACAGCACGATCGCGGCCTGGATCCAGTGCTCCGAGAAGCTGAAGGCACCTGTCCACACCATCAGGACGCCCGTCACGAGCAGCACCGCGTACGCCGGGTTGGCGACCGTGCGATCGAGACGCCGGACGCCTCGGACGGCGAACGCCACGTGTGCCGGGTCGCTCGTGCGCAGCCAGGCCACGTACGTTAGGTTCGACCCCACGGCCAAGATCGCCGCCAGGACGTGCACCAGCTTGAGCAGCAGGAAGGGCGCCATCTCTCTCTCCGATCAGATCCGCCCCGGCGCAGCGTCGACCGCATCGGGCGTCGCGCGCGCGGGGCTCGTGCACGGGGCATGCCCGCCGCCGCGGAGGGTACCGCGTCAACGCGCCGCCGCACCCGTGCACGGCCCGCGCTAGCATGCCGTGATGGACCGCCAACCGTTCTCGCCGGGCGGGCCGTCCGGCCGCGTCTTTCTCGTCTCCGCCATGCGCACGCCGATCGGCAAGTTCGCCGGCAGCCTCGCGGACGTCCCAGCCACCACGCTCGGCGGCATCGCCATCCGCGCCGCGGTCGAACGAGCGAACGTGCCGCCCGACGCCGTCGAAGAGGTGCTGATGGGCCAGGTCCTGCAGGCCGGCGCCGGGCAGGCACCCGCCCGTCAGGCCGCGCTGAAGGCCGGGCTGCCGACCGGCGTGAGCGCCACCACGATCAACCGCGTCTGTGGCTCGGGGCTCAAGGCGATCATGCTCGCTGCGGCGGAGATCCGCGCCGGCGACGCGGAGGTGGTCGTCGCAGGTGGCATGGAGAATATGGACCAGGGGCCCTACCTGTTGCCGCGGGCCAGGTTCGGGTACCGCCTCGGCTCGGGCGAGCTGCTCGACGCGACCGTGCAGGACGGGCTCTGGTGCTCGATCGAGGCGTGCCACATGGGGACGCACGCCGAGCGGGTTGCGGCGCACGAGGGGGTCAGCCGCGAGGACCAGGACCGCTTCGCTCTCGAGAGCCACCGCCGGGCGATCGCCGCGATCGACGCCGGTCGGTTCCGCGACGAGATCGTCCCAGTGCCGATCCGACGCGGCCGCGAGGAGGCGCTCTTCACGACCGACGAGGCGCCCCGCCGCGACACGACGCTCGAAGCGTTGGCGCGCCTGCGTCCCGCCTTCGACCTGCCCGCGGGGGAAGACGCCCCAGCAGACGGTGTCGGCACGGTGACCGCCGGGAACGCCCCCGGCATCACCGACGGCGCGGCGGCGACGGTGGTGGCGAGCGAACGCGCCGTGGAGCGCTACGGGCTGCGGCCGCTTGCCCGCATCGTCGGCTATGCCCAGGCCGAGGTCGAGCCGAAGTGGCTCTTCCTCGCGCCGATCACCGGGGTGCGCCGTCTTCTCGAGCGCGTCGAGCTGCCGATCGAGGCGTTCGACCTGATCGAGATCAACGAGGCGTTCGCGGCACAGACGCTCGCCGACGGGCGGGCCCTCGGTTTCGACTGGTCGAAGGTCAACGTGAACGGCGGCGCGATCGCGCTCGGGCATCCGATCGGCGCCAGCGGCGCGCGGATCGTGGCGACGTTGCTGCACGAGCTGCGACGACGCGGCGGACGCTACGGCCTGGCGACCCTCTGTCTCGGGGGCGGCGGGTCCGTCGCGATGGCCTTCGAGCGGGTCTGATCGGTCGGCGGCCGCGTCGACGGCCGCGTCGACGGCGCTCGCCGCCGCTATGATCGACCCAGTGTCCGCGCCGGAGGGGAGCATGCGCCGCGTCGCCATCGTCACCGATTCCGCGTCCGACCTCGATCCGGCGTTGGCCGCGGCCGAGGGGATCACGCTCGTCCCGTTGATCGCGATCTTCGGCGACGACGAATACCGGGCCGGCGTCGACATGAGCGCCCGCGAGTTCTGGGCGCGGCTCACCGCGCCCGGGGCCCCGTTCCCGCGCACCGCAGCCGCGAGCGCGGGCGCCTTCCAGGAGGCGTTCGAAGCCTGTTTC
>JAKAMV010000481.1:0-5507 GCA_021812735.1 Chloroflexota bacterium
CCGCGCCGCCCGCCGAGACTGCCCTGGCCGAAGCCCCGCTCTCCGCCGAGACTGCCCTGGCCGAAGTCCCGCTCTCCGCCGAGACTGCCGCGGCGGAACCGGCCGAGTCCTCCGGCGGCGGAACGCCCTCGGAGGGCCTGGCGGTATCGGAGGCGCCGGCGGACGCCGTGCTGGTCCCGCTCGAGGCGATCGCCCCGGCCACCGGGCAGGCGCCGCTCACGCGACGCGCGTTCCTCGGCTTCGGGCTCGCGCTCACCGGTGGCGTGGCCGGTGCGGCCGCACTCGGCCAGCTCTTCCCGGTCTTCACCAGCGCCGAGGACAAGGTCTCCCCGCTCGTCCCCAACTACGACCCCAAGTCGAAGGCCTGGACCTTCGTGGTGGACACCTCCAAGTGCATCGGCTGCGGGCTGTGCGTGGTCGCCTGCAAGGAGGAGAACAACGTCCCCGAATCGGCCGAGTTCACGCGCACCTGGGTGGAGCGGCACACCACGATGACCGACGGCACGCGGTACGTGGACGCGCCGGATGCGGGTATCAACGGCTTCCCGGCCACCTGCACGGCCCCCGGGTCCGAGGGCAAGACCGTCGCGTCGGCGTTCTTCCAGCCGCGCCTGTGCATGCAGTGCGAGGACTCCCCCTGCACGGCCGTCTGCCCGGTCGGCGCCACATACCGGACAGAGGACGGGGTGATCCTCGTGGACGCCCGCCGGTGCATCGGCTGCGGCTACTGCGTGGTGTCCTGCCCCTACGGCGCACGCTACCTCACGCCCGCGGACGAGGACTCGCCCGCGAACACGCCGGGCATCGCCGACAAGTGCACCTGGTGCTACCACCGCATCAACCGCGGCCAGCGGCCCGCCTGCGTCGAGATCTGCCCGGTGGGAGCGCGCCGCTTCGGCGACGCGAACGACCCGGCCAGCGACATCGCGGCGTACGCGAAGGGCAGCCAGCCGCTCCACCCCGAGTACGGCACCCGGCCCCGCGTGCTGTACCTCGGCCCCACTCTGCAGGAGGCCTGAGCGATGCGGGTCGTCGACAGCACGCTCTACCTCGGCGCCGTGGCGCTGCCGGCGACGCCACGCGCCGCGCGCAACGCGTTCGTGCGCGAAGTCCGCTCGATGTCGATCGCGACGAGGATCTGGTACGGCCTGCTCGTGGTTGGCCTCGGGATCGGTGCGGTCGCCGCGCTCATCGCACTGCCGCCGGGCTGGGAGGTCATGGGGACCTCGCCTTCATTCGAGTGGGGCCTGCTGATCATCGGCTACGTCTTCTTCGCCATCATGACCAGCGGCCTGTGCCTCGCCTCCTCGCTGGGCACGGTGTTCGGGATCGAGCGCTTCATGCCGTTCGAGAAGCGCCACGCGATCCTCGCGCTCCTGTCGCTCACGACCGCGTTCGGGATCATCGCGCTCGAGCTCAGCTATCCGATCCGCATGGTCTTCGGAGCCGTGCTCGTCATCTCTCCCAGCTCGCCCATGTGGTGGATGGGCGTGTTCTACGGCGCCTACCTGGTGGTCCTGGTCGTCGAGGTGTGGACGCTGTTCACGTCCCATCCCACCGTCCACAAGTACGCCTGCACGGCAGCGGCGTGCATCGGTGTGTGCGCCCCGACCACCCTGGGGGCGGTGTTCGGCGTGCTCGCGGCCAAGCCGTTCTGGAACGGCGTCTTCACGCCGGTCCAGATGGTCGCGTCGGCCTTCGTGGGCGGCACGGCGCTGCTGGGCATCGTGTTCTGGGCGGTCAACCGCCTCCGCCTCGCCGACTGGGAGCGATCGAAGGGCGCCCTCGGCTCAGTCCGGATCCTCCTGGCCGGCGGGCTCGTCGTGGCGGCGGCGCTCTTGGCGCGCCAGGTCGTGACCGGCCTCACGAGCGACGTCGCTGACCTCCGCCCGTCCACCGAGGTCCTCGTGACCGGGCCGCTCTCGCCCGCCTTCTGGGGCGTCCGCGTGGGTCTGGGCACCCTGATCCCGCTCGGGATCCTGGCGGTCCCCCGGCTGCGCACGCCATCCGCGACCGCCCTGGCGGCGATCCTGTCGCTGGTCGGGATCCTGGTGGACCGGACGCTGTTCGTGGCGGCGGGCGAGTTCGTCCCGCGCACGACGATGGCCGGCACCGTCGGCCACCCGTACGCCGAGTACGTGCCCTCCCCGGTGGAGCTCGGGATCCTCGTCGGGGCGATGGCGTTCATGGCGATGGCGTACTCGCTGTGCGAGCGCTACCTGCCGATGGGCGAGGGCGACGTCCACGCCTTCTGGCCGTGGCCGTGGATCAAGAAGCACGACGGCCACGAGCCCGATGACGCCGACGCCCACGGAGCCGGGGCCGGCACCGGGGTCGAACCCACGCCAGAGCTCGCCGTCGCGACCGAGGTCGAGGCGATGGCGCCGGTTGCCGGAGTGCGGGCCTGATGCTCCGCACCGCGTTCGTCCGCTTCGCATACCCCGTCGCGGTCCTGGTCCTGGTGATCGGCATCCTCATCGTCGGCGGGTTCCTGGTCGCGGTCGCCCTGCCGGACATGATCGGGGCCGGCCCCGCGACATCGCCATCGGCCAGGCCGGGCGGGATCGCTGGGGCCTCGCCCTCAGCCAGCCCGGAGCCGAGCTCGGGGATGGCGCTGTCGCCGGTCGGGATCGAGATGCCGTCCGACGCCAACTGCGGGGCGTGCCACGTCACGACCAACGGCATCGTGGGCGTCAAGGACATCCCGCTCATGGCCCACCCGCTCAAGGGATTTGCGGACTGCACCGCCTGCCACAACCCGGCCGGGCTGGTGAAGACCGCTCCCGGCCACTCGAGCCTCCACGCCAACCAGTGCCTGATCTGCCATCACGAGAACCCGAACCTCGCCTCGATGAGCGCTCCCCCACTCCGCCCTGAGCACATGGGCGGCCAGGCCTGCACCACCTGCCACGGCGTCGACCAGCACGCGCCGCTGCCGTCCGACATGGCGGGCCGCGGCGACAACTGCTGGATCTGCCACAACGGGCCCGAGTTCCAGTACCTGTTCAAGTCCGCGCCGCCCGGGTGGTCCCCAGAGCCCAAGCCGTCGACGTCGCCCGCGTACCCGCTGGCCTCCCCGTCACCCTCCCCGTCACCCTCACCCACGCCGTCGACACCGTGAGGTTGAGGCGCGGCCGATGCAGCGCCGAATCGGTGGGCGCCGGCCTGCGACCGAGAGGGACCGTGCCCCGGCCGCAGGCAGATGGCGCCTCGCCGCGCCGCTCCACTTTCCGCGACAGCCCCGAGCGGCGCGCGATTCGCAATGACCCCGTGCGGCCGCTGTCCGGCGACTTCCAGCCGGATGCCCCCGGGGCGGCCGTCTGGGGCCCAATCGGGCGGAACCTCAGCCGGATGGCCGTGGTGAGGCCGCTATCCGGAGAACCGTCGGGAAACCCGCGGGGCGCTCCTGCTCACCACGATGCGGTTCGCGACGGAAACGGCGGCCGAACCTCATGTCGCGGCCGCGGGGGGAGCATCCGGGGACGGGCGATGTGCCCCGCGACACGCGGTGAGCGGCGCGGGCTCAGCCCTCGACGCGCAGGGTCCGCTCGACGCCCTTCTCCGAGAGGTCGACGAGGTACCCGCGGAGGACCCCCATCGACGACTCGGATCCCGCGTTGAGGCAGAGCGTGCTGCCCACCTTGCGCTCGCCGCCCGATTCATGGATGTGGCCGTGGACGCCCAGGACCGGCTTCACCTGCTCGATGACCGCGCGCACGCCCTTCGAGCCCACCGGGCCGCGCAGCAGATCGCCTGCCGACGCCGTGGGCCGCAGGTCGGGCGAGAGCAGCGGGGCCGTGTCGAGCCCTGAGTCGTAGGGCGGGACGTGGGTCATGATGATGGTCTTGCGGGGGTCGCGGACGCCCTTGATCAGCCCCGAGAGGCGGTCGAGGAACTCCTCCTCCGAGAGCTCCCGCGGGGTGGACCACGGCGTCGGGGAGGACCAGCCCATCGAGACCAGCTGGTGCCAGGGGGTGAGCTCGACGACCCGCTCGTTGACATCGCGGCAGTACGGGGAGCGCTCGAGGATCGGGTCGATCTCGAACTCGTCGTCATTGCCGGGCATCAGGTACACCGGCACGCCCGAGCCGTCGAGCCGCTCAGCGGCCAGCTGCATCCACTCCTCGAGCCGGTGGGCGATCTTCTCGTGGAAGATGCGCTTCACGAGCTCGGGATCCGCCTCCATGGCCGCCCGCTCCTCCTCGCTGACGCGGACGGCGTAGTAGCCGAGGTCGGCGATCGAGCGCTCGAGGTCGACCAGCTCCTGCTCGCTGCGCGCGACGCGGCGCTGGCCCATGACGCTGGCGGTCCACGCCTCGCCGCCCTGCTCCCCCTTGACCACGGCGATCAGCGCCTTGCCGGTCAAGTCGCCGGCGATCACGGCCGCGTCGACCTTGTAGACGTTGGCCTTCATGGCGTTGAGGAACTTGCGCCACGTCCGCTCGGACGCGTGGATGTCGCTGCAGACGTAGAGGCGGAACGGCTTGGCCATCAGGACTCCGAACTGGCGTGGACGGGCGGCAGGCGGTGAGCCCAGGGTCGGGCGCTCTCGAGCTGACCGGCGAGGCGGTACAGCGTTGCCTCGTCAGCGTAGCGGCCCGTGATGAGACTGCCCACCGGCAGTCCTCCCGCAGACCACGACAGCGGGAGCGAGACCGCCGGCTGGCCGGTCACGTTCGCAATGGGGTTCCAGGGGTTGAACTGGCAGTCGAAGCGCCAGTACTCGACCGCGCCACCCTGACTCTGGTTCAGCACGCCGAGCCGCTCCGGGAGGCGCGCGAGGGTCGGAGTGACCCACGCGTCGTAGCGCTCGAAGAAGGCGGCGATGTCCCGCGCGATCCGCGCCAGCTGGGCGAGCGCATCCACCAGACCGGCCGGGTCGAACCGGAGCGCGTAGTCGCGCAGCTCGCGGGTGGTGATCTCGAGCTCGTCGTCGGCGACCGCCCGGCCGCGCTCGGCCTCGAGCGCCCGCACCGTCGCCAGGTTCGACGTCGCCCAGACGCGGGCGAGCGGCTCGATGAGCACCTCGCCGTCGAAGGCGGGTGCCGCCTCCTCGACGTCGTGGCCGAGCGAGGCGAGCAGCTCGGCCGTCGACCGCACGGCCGCCGCGCACTCGGGATCCACGGACGCCTCGATGGGGGGCGTGGCGGACCAGGCGATGCGGAGGCGGCCCGGGTCGGCGCCCACCTCGTCGAGGAACGGGCGGCGGGGCGGCGGGGCCGAGTACGGGTCGCCGGGGACGCGCCCGGCCGTGGCGTCGAGGATCGCCGCCGAGTCCCGGACGGAGCGCGTGATGGCGTGCTCGACGGCGAGACCGGCCATCGCCTCGCCGGCCGGCGCCCAGGAGTTGCGCCCGCGGGTCGGCTTGAGGCCGACGGTGCCGCAACACGAGGAGGGGATGCGGATCGAGCCGGCGCCGTCGTTGCCGTGCGCGGCCGGGACCATCCCCGCCGCCACCGCAGCCGCCGAGCCGCCCGACGAGCCGCCCGTGGTCCTCGCAACGTCCC
>JAKAMV010000481.1:5517-7587 GCA_021812735.1 Chloroflexota bacterium
GCGACGGGCCCTTCGCCTCGGGCTCCGTGGTGGAGTGGTTGCCGAACTCGGGCGTGTTGGTCTTGCCCAGCACCATCAGGCCCGCTGCCCGATATCGGCGGCCGAGTTCCGTGTCGGCCCGTGAGGTCCGGCCGCGCTCGGCACGACTCCCCTCCTCCTGCGAGGTCCCGGCGATCGTGGCCCCGAGGTCCTTGAGCAGGAAGGGCACGCCGGCCAGCGGCGCGGCCGGAGGACCGGACCGGTCCAGCGCGGCCGCCTCGTCCCGCGCGGCCTCGAACCGCGTCCAGACCACGGCGTTGAGATGGGGGTTGACGCGCTCGATCCGCTCGATCGCCGCGTCCACGAGTTCGAGCGAGGTGAGCTGCCGATCGCGGACCAGCGCGGCCTGCGCCAGCGCATCCATCATCGCGAGATCGTCGCGCAGGGTCATCGATACCTCAGTCATGGCCGACGGGCGGCCGACCGGAACGGGAAGCGGCCGGGTGGGATGCGCCCGGCCGCAGGCTCGGAGCGTCGGGACCGAGCCGGACGCCTCGTCGGCCCGGTCCCGCCTGGCATCCGCCGCAGCTCAGTCGGGCGGCAGTGCCTGGTACATCAACTCGGTCTGGATGCCCGCGCTGCGGTTCCGCAACGCCTGGATGACGTACCAGACGATCCCGACGATGAACACGAGGATCACGAAGGCGACGCCCGAGCTGTTCAGGTACGCCGCCACGCCCTGGCCCTGGATGCCGGACCAGATCGGCCCGACCCCCGCGAACCAGTAGAGCACGAGGGCGAACACGAGCCAGATGATGCCCAGTACGGGCATCCATCGGATCCACGGCGCGTCCTTGACCAGGTCCGGCCGGGTGAACCTCGCGAGGACCGCGTTGACGCCGGGCATGATCCAGCTCGGTGCCGACGCCAGGACCGTGAAGAACGCCGAGGAGGCGAGGTTCAGCTTGCCGTCCAGGGCCGGGTCGGAGTTGGGGGCGAGGAACCCGAGGCCGATCCACTTGAGGACGGGGAACGCCCACAGGATGAGGAACACGACGCCCATCACCAGGGTCGCTGCGATCGCGTTGACGGGGGCGCGCAGACGCTCCGACACCTCGCCGAACCACTCGGGCACCTGCCGGTCGAGGCTCCACGCGAGCGCGACGCGGCTGATGAAGATGACGTACACGGGCATCAGCAGGAACGGGAACAGCGTCGACGCCGCCCCGACGAGGGTCCAGATGGGCCAGAGCTCGGGGTGCGCCACGGCGCCCATGAGCTGGAAGTAGTTGGGCGACGCCATCGGCAGGGCGCCGACCGCGGTCTTGGTCGGGTCGATGTAGCCCCACCAGATCGCGCTCCAGGCGGTCTGGGCGTCCATGCCCAGGTTGCGCCCGAGCGTCTCGGCGTACAGCGAGTTCATCAGGACGGCCATCGCCAGCGCGCCCAGCACCGCGATCAGGATGCCGCGCTTGACGTTGCCCCGGACCTCGCCCGAGATGTAGGCGGAGTACTGGAAGCCGATGAACTGGAACAGCATGACGCCGGCCATGATCATCATCGGCCAGGTCAGCGCGTCGGTCGGCAGGAAGCTGAACCCGCTCGTGTAGCCGTTGTCCGCCGCCACCTTGGCAAGCTGGTCGACGGTGATGCCGTTGGCGTACTTGGGCAGGTTCGCCGCGAAGGCGTCGGGGCTGAACAGGAGCAGACCGCAGAGCGCCATGAGCGCCCACCCCACGATGCCCAGGATCGTCAGGTAGGTCACGATCTTGTGGAACCGTCGAGTGGGCTGGAGCACGACCCAGCCCACGATGGCGAAGATCACGAGCGCCGAGATCAGCCCCGGCAGGCCGGTCACGTCGCCCGTGGTTCCATCGGTGAACCAGCTGGTGGCGTTGTTGAAGAAGCTGCTCCCCGTGCCGATGCCGATGATGCGGCCCTCGACCTGGGTGCTCTTGAGCATCTGGACGGTCTCGAACTGGAGCAGGGCGATCGACGCGAACACCAGGCCCCAGCTCTCGAGCCACCCGAGGAGCGGCCCGACGCGCGGCACGATCCGGCTCGAGAAGACGTAGTCGCCGCCGGATCTCG
>JAKAMV010000482.1 GCA_021812735.1 Chloroflexota bacterium
GCGACGCGTACCGCGAGGGCATCGCCGCGCCCGACGCCGAGTGTCTCGTCTGCGGCAGCACCGACGTCGCCAAGAGCGGCCGTCGGCTGATGCCGATGTTCGGGTTCGTCGGCGAGAGCGCGAGCACGCAGGTCGGCGACGCGCCGATCCTGCGCCGGTCCTCGATCCGGTCCTGGTTCGGCGACTACGACACCGAGGGCAGGGAGCGACCGTTCGGCCCGCTCGACGGCGTCGAGGCCGCCATGGCCGACGGCCGGACGAGCCGCCAGGGCCGCATCGTGATCATGAACCAGGGCCCGGGCGGCCGCGGCTTCGGGATCTGCTCGACCTGCGGCCGCGGCACCCCGCGCCCGGCCAAGCCCGCCAAGAAGGAGAAGCCCCACGCCAACCTGTGGAACGGGCGCGAGTGCAAGGGCGGCCTCCGGACCTACCAACTCGGCTACGACCTGCTGACCGACGTGTTCGAGCTCCGGCTGGCCGGGCCGCGGCGGGGCGTCGAGGCGCTGCGCAGCCTTCTGTACGCCCTGCTCGAGGGCGCGGGCGCGCTCGGGATCAAGCGCGACGAGGTCGACGGCACGCTGCACTCCCACGCGGTCGAGGCGAGCCCGTCGCTGATCTTCTACGACACGGTGCCCGGCGGGGCGGGCCACGCCCGCCGGATCGCGAGGGCCCTGCCCGAGGTGGTCCGCGCCGCCCGCGCGCGGGTGGACGCCTGCACCTGCGGGCTCGAGACCTCGTGCTACGGGTGCCTCCGCTCGTACTCCAACCAGATTTTCCACGACGCACTCTCGCGGGGCGAGGCGCAGGCCCTCCTGGTGGCCCTGGAGGCCGGCCTCCTACGATGACCGGCGTCGAGGGCAGGGCGGCCGCGGACGACCTCGAGGCCGAGGTCCGCGAACGGCTCCGCGGCCACCGGCTCGTGTGCGAGGTGGACTGGGAGCCCGGGATCCTTCAGGAGATCAAGCCCGCGGTCTACCTCGACTGGTACTGCGAGCAGTCGGGCCTCATGGGGTACGGCCGGCACCCGGCGCTCCTCGTGCTTTACCTCGTGCTGACCGGGCGGGAGGCGTACGACGGCGAGTTCTGGCCGCACACGATCATGGGCGCGGAGGGCCGAGTCCTCGCCGGGCGCTACCTCGAGGCCTCCCTCCGGCGTCTGAGCCTCGAGCGGTTCCCGCAGTTCGCGGCCGAGCGGGCCCTGCGGTTCGTCGCCCCGGTCCTCGCGCACGGCGGCATCCCGCAGGCGTACGTCCTGCCCTTCCTGCGCGACGTGATGCTGCCGGCGATGGCCCGCGGCGAGGGCGGGACCGGGGCCGACCACATCGCGCGCTGGCGGCACCGGCGGCCGGCCGGTATGCCGCAGCCGGTGCGGCGCTACCTGCTCTACGGGGGCGAGACCGCGACCGACTTCCTCGACCGGTGCCTCGACCTGCCGCGGATCGGCCAGGACGCGCTCCGGGCGGAGCCCGCCGCGGCCGGGCTGCCCCGGAACGTCGTGGAGGCGTTCCTCGCGCTCCCGTCGCAGGCGATCGCGCCGGTGCTGCGCGTCCCTGCGCCGTCGGTCCGGATCGACGTCTGGTCGCGCCGCGGTCCCGAGCTCGTGCTGCCGGCGGTGGGCCGCGACCTCGCCGCGAACCTCGTCTGGACGGTCGAGGACGGTGCCGGCCGCCGCCGCGAGGCCGCCCTGCCGCACCGCGAGACGGTGGTCCCGCTGTCCCCGGCCGGCGGCTGGGATGCGACCGCGAGGACGGGCGGCCACACCCTGCGCCACACCTTCGAGTGCTTCGCCGAGAGCCCGGTCGTGTGCTTCGACGGCGAGGGGCGCTACGTCGCGGACACGGGCTCGCTGCGCGCCGACCAGATCTGGGCACTCATGCCGGCCGGGGTCAGCCTCGCCCGGTCGGACGGCGACGGCGTCCAGCACGCGCTCGCCGCGACCGACGAGGGCGAGCGCCCAGTCGGGCACTGGGCGGGCCACAGGCTCGAGCGCTTCGACCTCGCGGGCGTGGAGCTGCTCCTGGTGTGCCGGGGCGGCGCGGTCGAGTCCCGCATCCCCGTGTACCGGCCGGGCGCGGGTGCCGAGGTCGTCGGCGTGCCGGTGGCAGACGTGCGCTCGATCGACGACCTCCCGGTGTACGACGCGATTCCCTCGCTGTCGCTGCCGCCGTGGGGCACCTGGCAGGTCGCGCTCGTCGGCGAGGACGACGCCGGCGTGTGGTCCGTCACCCCGAGGAACGACGCGCGCGAGACGCTCGACCTCGACACGGGGAGGCCGCCGTTCGGCCGCTACGAGGTCATCGCCCGCGGCCCGCGGCTCGGCCGCGACCTGCGGGCGGCGTTCGCGGTGGTCCCCGGCCTGCGCGTCGAGGTCCCGGAGGAGCCGCTCGCGACCGGCGAGACGGAGGCCGCGGTGGCCGCCGCGGCGGCCCCGGGCATCGGGCTCGCCGGGAGGCCCGCCGGCGAGCCGGTGTCCCTGATGATCGACGCCGAGGCCGGCGTACAGGAGCTCTGGGCGTGGCTGGGCCACCGCAAGACGAGCCTGCTCGTCCGGGTCCGGGTCCTGCGCTGGGGCTTCCGCCGGGCCGACGGGTCGCTCGACCTGGGGCGCGCGCCGCTTCCCCTCGACCCAGAGCGCGTCGGGCTCGAGGACGTCGCGCTCGTCGTGACCGGCCGCCCGGGCCGGGGCGTGCGGTTCCACCTCGAGGGCGACGGCGAGCGGCTCGCCGACGAGGCCCGCCCGATCACCGCGGACGGCCAGTCCACGCTTCCGCTCATGGTGCTCCGGGAGACCATCCGGGAGCACCGCGACCGACGCCTCGCGCTGGGCCTCGAGACCGGCGGCCTGCTCGCCCGGGCCGCGGCGTACGAGCCCCCGCCGCCGCCAGTGCCGCCGCGCCCCCGCCCCGGGGAGTTCGTCCGGGCGCGCGTCGTCGGTCCGGACCGCGCCGGCCTGGCGGTGGCGGGCCCCGGCTGGCAGGGCCTCGTCCGGCGGTTCCGCCTGGTCGGCCAGCCCGAGGACTACGCGCCGGGCTCAGAGGTGGCCGGGTGGGTCGAGCGCGACGACGGGACGCTGCTCATCGACCTGCGGCCGTTCGACCCCGGCCGCTTCCGGGTCGGCATGACCGTGCGCGGCCGCGTCGTCAACGCGTCTGACCGCGGCGTCGTGCTCGACCTCGGCGGCACGGACGGCCGGGTCATGGCCGACCGGCTGCCCGCCGGTCGCGCGCCGACCTCGTACCGGATGGGCGACGAGGTCGAGGCCCGAGTGATCGACGTCCAGCAGCACGAGCGCTGGTTCAAGCTCGCCGTCGCCCCGTTCGACACGCGCGGCCTCCAGGCGGGCGAGGTGGTCGAGGCGCGGGTCGCGCGGACGACGCACCACGCGGCCTTCCTCGACGTCCGCGGGCTCGTCGGGTTCGTGCCCGAGGACGAGTTCGGCCCGCGCCCCCCGGCCACCGGCGAGACGGTGAGGGCGTGGGTCGTCCGGCTCGACACGCGGCGCGAGAGCGTGGTGTGCTCGCTGCGGCCATTCGACGCGGGCGGCCTGTCGGTCGGCAGCGAGTGCCAGGCGCTCGTGACCTCCGCCGGGCCCGCCCAAGTCGCGGTCGACCTGCCGGGCGGGCTGCGGGGGACCATCACCGAGCGGGGCCTGCCGCCGCACCTCGTCGGGTCCGCCGACCGCCACCTCCGTCCCGGGACGCGGATCCCGGTGATGATCCGCGACGTCAACCCGCGGACGCGCTGGATCGAGTGCGCCTACCGCCCGGCAGAGTACGCGTTCGGCGACGATGATGGCCCCGCCTCGTCGCCGTTCGCGGACATCCAGCTGAAGTTGGATGCGCGACGTTGATTTCCGCGGCCTCGAACTCGCTGCAACAGCAACGGGTGAGCCTGATTGAGATCGGCAAGAGGCGCGGAGCCAGTCCGGCAGGAGGTGGACCTCACGGGGGTCAACTGCCCGTCGGCCCACAGGATCCCGAGCTACTCCCAGGCCCTCGTCCGATACCACGCGACTCACAGGCTCTTGCCGATCCTGCCGCCCGGCTGCTCATGGGTCGAGCCGTACGAAGTGGGCAGTTGAGCACTGCCTTAACGCCGTGCCGCTACGACGCACCCAACGAACCACGCGAATGCCAGTCGGTGCCGGTCGTGTCCACTTCGAGCCCGGCCGTCGCGAGCCGCTGCGCGAGGTCTTGACGACGCTCGGTTGAGTTGTCAAGGCGGAGCACGTGCCGGCCGCCAATGTCCGAGAACGGGCGACACCTTCCGAGTTCTACGAGTACGGTGCGGTTCTCATCCCACGCCATCGCCATGCCCGCCTCGAAGAGAACGTTGGGGCGCGCCTGGGGTGTGAGCTCTGTCTCGTGCTGTGGGTCGCCGGGCCTGCGGTAGGGCGTCCGGAGCTGCGCTTCATCGTCCGGCGTCATCAACACCAGGACGGCTTGGGCTCGGCGGAAGGCGGCGTTCAGGATGTCGCCAACGTACGGTGATGGACGCCCAGTCGCGAGGACGGCCTGCGACCACTCGATCGGCAAGAGGCCGAGCGATCGAAGGAAATCGAAGATCGCGTCACGGGCGGCTTCATTCCGACCGTGAATAACGAACACCGCGCGTCGATCGGGCCCGGGCGACTCTCCATCACCAGGAGATCCCTCCTTCGCCGATGGCTCGGGCTGGAGGCGGCGACGGTCGCTTGCCTCAGCGAACAAACCCAGCTCGAAGATCGCCGCGTCGATGTAGCCGATTGCCGTCTCAACTCCGCCTACGAAGGCTCGCTCCCAGGCGCTTGCAGGGGTATCGGCCGTGAACATCATCAGCCCGTAGCGGTTCGATCGCATCTTGCCGGCCAGTTCGGAGTCCACGCCAAGCACACGGTTCAAGACCGCTTGGACCTTCGCCTTCCATGCCTCGCGTGCGGCCTCTCCGGCCTGGTACAACGCCATCGCGTTGATCGCTTCCTGCTTCAGCTCCTCCAATCGGGTGATTGCGATGGCTGGCTCCATGACCGGGCCTAGCATCTCCGGAGCCTCCCGTCGCCCTGGGCGAGAAGTACGCGGTTTGTTCATGCCGGCGGCACCTCAGCGGCGCGAGCGCGCTCGAACACACGACGGAGGTAGTGGTCCAACACGACGCCTTGGAACTCGTGGTCGTCGAGGATCCGCTGGAAGATGCCCTCGTTGTCGTCCATCCGGCGAACGATCGTCTTCATGAACGTGTCCGCGAACACGAGCTTGAAGTTCTCGAGGCTGTTGGCCCGCGCCTGAGCAGACAGGTCGTCGTCGGCGGCCCAGCCCTCCTCGAACTGGTCGAAGAGCAGCTGATCGCCGAGCGTTAGCTGGAGACCGAAGCGCTCGTTGAGCACCTTGATGATCGCGGACAGGTGCTCCTTCTCCTCCAGGCCAGCCGGGCCGCGGCCGTCGTAGATGGCCTTGATCTCGGCCACCCCGGGTTCGAGCTCGAGCGCGCCCTCGCTCGTCTTGGCCTGGCGCAGGTGGGTGAGGACCACCTCGGACCCGAGGTCGATCCCCCCGCTGCGGTCCGTCGGCAGCAGCGCCTCGCACGCGCGCGACGTGAGGTACAGCGCCTCGAGCGAGACGTCGCCGAGGTCGACCACCTGCGAGAGGAACGAGTACGCCCTAACGAACTGGTCGAGCAGGCCCCGGACCTCGTCCTGGCCGTCACCGTCGAGCGCCTTGAACCGCGCGAGCGCCGGCGCGAGCAGCGCGTAGACCTGGCCGTGGGTGCCGGCCCGGCCCGTCCGGTCGGCCAGGATCGCCGCCACCGCGAGCACCTCGGACTGGTCGAGTACCTGGACAGCGAGGAGGCGCGATGCGAGGTCGTGGAGCAGGTTCGGGTCGGTCGGGACCGCGAGCGTGGTCTCGTACCAGGGCTTGAACGCTTCGACGATGTCCTCGGCGCGGTTGCGGAAGTCGAGGACGAACGTGTCCTCCTTTTCGGGATGCGTCCGGTTGAGCCGCGACAGCGTTTGGACAGCTGCAAGCCCGACCAGCGTCTTGTCCACGAACATCGTGTGCAAGAGGGGCTGGTCGTAGCCGGTCTGGAACTTCTCGGCGACGATCAGCACGCCGAACTCGGGGCTCCCGAAGCGGGTCGCCGTCTGGCTCTCGGGGAACGCGTTCATGCCCGACTCGGTGAACGGAAGCCCGTGGTCGTCGACGGTCCCTGAGAAGGCGACCAGCGCCTTCGTGTCCGTGTAACCCCTGTCCTTTATGTACTGGTCAATCGCCTGCTTGTAGCGTACTGCGTGGAGGCGTGACGAGGTCACGACCATGGCCTTGCCCTTGCCCCCGACCTTCTTGCGCGTGTGCTCCCGGAAGTGCTCGACGACGATCTCGGCCTTCTGGGCGAGGTTGTGGGGGTGGAGGGCGACGAACCGGGCGATCGCCCGGCGCGCCTTCCGGGTGTCGTACTCGGGGTCCTCGGTGACCGTCTTCTCGACCCGCCAGTAGGTCGCGTACGTCGCGTAGAACCGCAGGACATCGAGGATGAAGCCCTCCTCGATCGCCTGACGCATCGAGTAGAGGTGGAAGGGCGCGTACCTTCCCTCCTCCGTGGGCCGGCCGAACAGCTCGAGGGTGCGGGCCTTCGGCGTCGCCGTGAAGGCGAAGAACGAGAGGTTCGGCTGGCGCGCCCGGGCCGCGATCGCGGCGGCGAGCGTGTCTTGGGCGTCTGGGGGCGCGCTGGCGTCCGTTGTCTCCGCGAGTGCGAGCTGCGCTTCCTCCGATGTCGCCCCGAGCGCCGCCTTGAGATCTTTGGCCGCCTCGCCCGTCTGGGACGAGTGCGCCTCGTCAACGATGACGGCGAACCGGCGCGCGCCGAGGCCTTCGACCTTGCCTAGCACGAACGGGAACTTCTGGAGCGTCGTGATCACAATCCGCGCCCGCTCGCCCGTGAGTGCCGCCGCGAGCTGTGCGCTGTCCTGGTCGATCCGCGCGACAACGCCGGTCTGATGCTCGAACTGGTAGATCGTTTCCTGGAGCTGGCGGTCGAGGATGACCCGGTCGGTGATCACGACGACCTTGTCGAACACCGGGGCGTCATCAGCGCCGTGGAGGGACATCAGCCGGTGGGCGAGCCAGGCGATCGTATTGGACTTGCCGGAGCCCGCGCTGTGCTGGACAAGGTAACGCTGGCCCGCACCCTCGGCGCGTGCCGTGGCCTCCATGCGCCGGACAGCGTCCCACTGGTGGTAGCGCGGGAAGATGGTGGTCCCGTTGCGGAGCTGCGCTGCCTTCGTCGTCCCCGGTCCGGGCTCGACGTGGACGAACCGACCAAGCAGGTCGAGCCAGGCGTCGCGCGCCCAGACTTCCTCCCACAAGTACGCGGTGGCGTGACCCGCGGGGTTGTCGGGGTTGCCCGCGCCGCCACTTCGACCTCGGTTGAAGGGCAGGAAGCGGGTCGTCGCGCTCGCGAGCCGAGTCGTCATGAGCACGACCTGGGGATCGACCGCGAAGTGGACGACGGCGCGTCGGCCCAGGGTCACGTTCGCGGGATCGCGGTCGGCTCGGTACTGCGCCACCGCCTGGCTCACGTCCTGATGCGTCAGCGGATTCTTGAGCTCGGC